>NZ_JAAGPL010000004.1:0-79186 GCF_017104785.1 Burkholderia sp. Ac-20353
GAAAAAAAAAACCTCGTTCTGAGGCGTTCAAGGCCAACGCCGATGCCATGCGCACCCTCGTCGCCGACCTTCGCGACAAGGTCGCCCGCATCGCCCAGGGCGGCGGTGGCGACGCCCGCGCCAAGCACCTCGCGCGCGGCAAGCTGCTACCGCGCGACCGCGTGCAGCAACTGCTCGACCCCGGCACACCGTTCCTGGAGTTCTCGCAACTGGCGGCGTATGGCATGTACGACGACGCGGCGCCGGGCGCCGGCATCATTACCGGCATCGGCCGCATCTCGGGGCAGGAGTGCGTGATCGTCTGCAACGACGCCACGGTCAAGGGCGGCACGTATTACCCGATGACTGTGAAGAAGCACATCCGCGCGCAGGAGATCGCCGAGCAGAACAACCTGCCCTGCGTCTACCTGGTCGACTCGGGCGGCGCCAACCTGCCGAACCAGGATGACGTGTTCCCCGACCGTGACCACTTCGGCCGCATCTTCTACAACCAGGCCAACCTGTCGTCCAAGGGCATTCCGCAGATCGCGGTGGTGATGGGTTCGTGCACGGCCGGCGGTGCATATGTGCCGGCCATGAGCGACGAGTCGATCATCGTCAAGGAGCAGGGCACGATCTTCCTGGCCGGCCCGCCGCTGGTAAAGGCTGCCACGGGTGAAGTGGTGAGCGCCGAAGACTTGGGCGGTGCCGATGTGCACACGCGCCTGTCGGGTGTGGCGGACTACTTCGCCAACAACGATTCGCACGCGTTGGCGCAGGCCCGCAACATCGTCGCGCACCTGAACCGCCGCAAGCCGGACCAGGTGCAGATCCATGCGCCGGTCGAACCGCGCTTTCCGGCGGAAGAGCTGTACGGCGTGATCCCGGCAGACACGCGCAAACCGTTCGACGTGCGCGAGGTCATCGCCCGCATCGTTGACGACTCGGGTTTCGATGAATTCAAGGCACGCTACGGCACCACGCTGGTGTGCGGCTTCGCCCGCATCTGGGGTTACCCGGTCGGCATCATCGCCAACAACGGCATCCTGTTCTCGGAAGCCGCGCTCAAGGGCGCGCACTTCATCGAGCTGTGCTGCCAGCGCAAGATCCCGCTGGTGTTCCTGCAGAACATCACGGGCTTCATGGTCGGCCGCAAATACGAGAACGAAGGCATCGCCAAAAACGGCGCGAAGATGGTGACGGCGGTGGCCACCGCGCAGGTGCCCAAGTTAACGGTCATCATCGGCGGCTCGTTTGGCGCGGGCAATTACGGCATGTGCGGGCGCGCGTATTCGCCGCGCTTCCTGTGGATGTGGCCGAACGCGCGCATCTCGGTGATGGGCGGTGAGCAGGCAGCCAGCGTGCTCGCCACCGTGCGCCGTGACGGCATCGAAGCCAAGGGCGGCCAGTGGAGCGCGGATGAGGAAGCCGCCTTCAAGGCGCCGATCCGCGAGCAGTACGAACGCCAGGGCCACCCGTACTACGCCAGCGCCCGCCTGTGGGACGACGGCGTGATCGACCCGGCTGACACGCGCAGCGTGCTGGGCCTGGGCCTGTCGGCCAGCCTGAATGCGCCGATTGGCGACATGAACTTCGGAGTGTTCCGCATGTAAGGCGGCTCGCGGTATTGGAACCCTCAGCACACAAGTAGCACTGCCATGGACTTCACTACGCTTACCGTCACCCTCGCCCAGCATATCGCTACGGTCACGCTGAATCACCCAGAGGTGCGCAATGCCTTCAACGAGACCGTGATTGCCGAGTTGACAGAGGCTTTCGGTTCGCTTGGCTCGACCGACACGGTGCGCGTGATCGTGCTCGCCGGCAATGGGCCCGCATTCTGTGCGGGTGCCGACCTGAACTGGATGAAGAAGATGGCAGGCTATTCCGATGACGAAAACCGCGCCGATGCCCTGCGCCTGGCTGAGATGCTGCGCGTCATCTATGCGTGCCCGAAGCCTGTGGTGGCACGCGTGCACGGTGATACGTATGCCGGTGGCGTTGGGCTTGTTGCTGCCTGCGATGTGGTGGTTGCAGCGGAGGCAGCTAACTTTTGCTTGTCGGAGGCCAAGCTTGGTCTGATCCCGGCGACCATTAGCCCATATGTGGTCAGAGCCCTGGGCGAGCAGGCGTCCCGTCGCTATTTCGTCACAGCCGAGCGCTTCAATGCCGCCGAAGCACACCGGCTGGGCCTCGCGCATGAGTCTGTCGCTGCTGACGCGCTGGACGCCAAGGTTGAGTCGATCGTGGCGGCACTTGTGGCAAACAGTCCAAACGCCGTGCGCGAGAGCAAGCGGCTCGTCGCAGAGGTGGTGGGGCAGCCCATCAAGGACGAACTCTTGACTGATACCGCTGAGCGGATCGCCCGAATTCGAGCGTCCGACGAAGGGCGCGAAGGCGTGCGCGCTTTCTTGGAGAAGCGCTCGCCGGGCTGGAAACCGACATAAACGGCCATACGAGGCATATAGCGAATCGCAGATCAACTGCATGCCGGTCTTGCCAGGATGACCTGCGGTGCCGGAATGCGATCGCGCCTCATCCGTTCGACACAATCCACGGAGAGACAATGTTCAACAAGATTCTGATCGCCAACCGCGGTGAAATTGCATGCCGCGTGGCGGCCACCTGCCGTCGGCTGGGTATCCACACCGTCGCTGTCTATTCGGATGCCGATGCAGGCGCGCGCCACGTTGCCCTCTGCGATGAGGCGGTACACATCGGCGGCGCTGCTGCACGTGAAAGCTACCTGCGTGCGGATCGCATCATCGAGGTAGCCAAGGCTACTGGAGCACAGGCCGTCCACCCCGGCTACGGCTTCCTTTCCGAGAACGAGGAGTTTGCCCAGGCTTGTGCTGACGCGGGGCTGGTCTTCATCGGGCCGCCGGCTTCGGCTATCCACGCCATGGGGAGCAAGAGCGCGGCAAAGCAGCTAATGGAGAAGGCATCGGTGCCGCTCGTCCCGGGCTATCACGGCGAAGACCAGGATCCGGCACTGCTGCGTCGAGAGGCCGAACGCATTGGCTATCCGGTGCTGCTCAAAGCCAGCGCAGGCGGGGGGGGCAAGGGCATGCGCGTCGTGGACTCTGGCGAAGTATTCGATGCCGCGCTGATTTCGGTCAAGCGCGAGGCGTCGGCCAGCTTTGGCGACGACAAAGTGCTGGTAGAGAAATACCTGACGCGTCCGCGCCATATCGAGATCCAGGTGTTTGCGGACACGTTTGGTAACTGCGTCTATCTGTTCGAGCGCGATTGCTCGGTGCAGCGTCGTCACCAGAAGGTGTTGGAAGAGGCACCAGCCCCCGGCATGACGGAGGAGCGTCGCCGTGCGATGGGTGAGGCAGCAGTCAATGCCGCACGCGCGGTCGGTTACGTCGGTGCGGGCACCGTGGAGTTCATTGCCAATCAGGACGGCTCGTTCTACTTCATGGAGATGAACACGCGCCTACAGGTGGAGCACCCGGTGACCGAAATGATCACGGGGCAAGACCTGGTTGAATGGCAATTGCGCGTGGCGGTCGGCGAGTCGCTGCCTCTGACGCAGGCACAGTTGCGTATCAACGGCCACGCGCTGGAGGCGCGCATCTACGCTGAGAACCCCGATAAGCAGTTCCTTCCGTCCACCGGCACGCTGCGCTACCTGCGTACGCCAGCTGCCGTGCAGTTCATGCGTGGTGGCGACGCCGATGGTCCTGCTGGGGTGCGTATCGACGGTGGCGTGCGTGAAGGCGACACCATCAGCCCGTTCTATGACCCGATGATCTCTAAGCTGATTGTCTGGGGTAAAGACCGTGACGAGGCACTGGCCCGTATGCGCCAGGCATTGGACGCGTATCACGTAGTGGGGTTGTCCACCAACGTTGCCTTCCTGCAGCGGCTGGTGGGGTCGCAGGCTTTCCGCACGGCAGACCTCGATACCGGTCTGATCGAGCGCAACGAGCGGGAGCTTTTCCCTTCGCCCGAACCTGTTGGCATCGACACCATTGCGTTGGCCGTAGCGGCGCTGCTCGAACGTGATGCGCGCCAGCGTCGCATCAGCAAGGTGGATCGACACTCACCTTGGGCACACGTTGGTGCCTGGCGGCTGAACGGCGCTGGCCGGACGGTCTATCGGCTGCGCACCCCGGATGGCGAAATCGAAGTCAGCATACGAAATGAAGCGGACCGTCAGTGGCTAGATTTCATGGGCCAGACGTTGCCGATTTGCGCATCTTTCCGCGACGAGGCGTACGCGGTGGATTTGGGTGACCATACAGTGAAGGGGGCCTGCCATATCGATGGCAACACGCTGCATATCTTTGGCAGCGAAGGACGGTGGACGCTGGAGTGGGTGGACCCGCTCTCCCATGCTGGTGACGCTGAAGCCGAGGGAGGCAAGCTGGCCGCCCCGATGCCGGGACGCATTATCGCCGTTATGGTCGACGCCGGGGCGACCATCAGCAAGGGCGACGCACTGATCGTCATGGAAGCCATGAAGATGGAACATACCCTGACGGCTCCTACTAACGGGATCGTGGAAGAGGTGTTGTACGCGGTGGGCGATCAGGTCCAGGACGGGGCGCAACTCGTGGCCCTCAAACAGGAGGGCATCTGACATGAGCCTCCATGCCGCGCAGGCTTTTCCGATTTCTGGAAAGGTAAAGATCGTAGAAGTGGGCCCACGTGACGGTCTGCAGAACGAGGTCAGTCCCGTTCCGACAGCAATCAAAGTCGCCTTGGTCGATCGACTGAGTGCCGCAGGTTTCGCCAACGTTGAGGCCGCTTCTTTCGTGTCGCCCAGGTGGGTGCCACAGATGGCGGACGGTGCCGAGGTCATGGGGGCAATCCAGCGCTGGCCTAGTACTCTCTATTCGGCGCTGACGCCTAACATGAAGGGCTTCGAAGCTGCCTTGGCGGCAGGTGCCGGTGAGGCCGTGATATTTGGTGCAGCAAGCGAGGCGTTCTCCCAGCGCAACATCAATTGCTCGGTGGCCGAGTCGATCGAGCGTTTCGTGCCGGTGGCAGCCGCAGCTAAGGCGGCAGGCATGCGACTGCGTGCGAGTATCTCGTGTGCACTCGGTTGCCCTTATGAGGGCGAGATTCCGCTCGAAAAAGTTGTCGATGTGGTCCGCCGCATGCGAGATCTCGGTTGCGACGAAATTGACATCGCGGACACCATTGGCGTGGGCACGCCCGTGCGTACGCAAGCCGTGATGGAGGCCGCGGCACAGGTTTTTCCGCATGAACGCCTGGCCGGCCATTTCCACGATACGTATGGCCAAGCGCTGGCGAACATCTTGGCCAGCCTGCAAGTGGGTGTGCGCATCTTCCATGGATCGGTTGCAGGCTTGGGCGGCTGCCCATACGCCAAAGGTGCGACGGGCAATGTGGCCACCGAGGATCTGCTGTACATGCTTCACGGTATGGGCATCGAAACCGGTATCGATCTCGCCCAAGTGGTGCAAGCCGGCGCTTTTGTCTCTGAGGCGATCGGGCGCCCATATGCATCCCGGGCTGGTAAGGCGCTGTTCCTACGTCAGGCAGCCCGAGAGAAATCCTGAGCTTGTGACGCAGGTATGGCGAGCCAAGAAAACCGGCGTCGGAAAGACTGCAATTGTCTAAGTCGCCCATGTTCGACTTACGAAAGGGAGGTATAGATGGTCGAGTTGGAATATCGTGATCACGCTGGGGAACGATCAATCGCATTAATCACACTGAAGCGGCCACCTGCGAATGCCTTTACCCCTGAGGGTCTTTCGCAATTGCAGGACATGATCGGTGCCTTGAATGCTCAAGCTACGGTGCGAGCGATAGTGATCTGTGGCGACGGACAAAAATTCTTCAGTGCTGGCGCCGACTTGAACATGTTCGCCGATGGTAATCGCGAGGTCGCCCGGATGGCTGTGGCGCGCTTCGGCGCGGCGTTCGAGGCGCTGCAGAACGCGCGCCCAGTGGTCATCGCCGCGATTAACGGATATGCGATGGGTGGCGGACTGGAATGTGCACTCTCTTGCGATATTCGCATTGCCGAGAAGCATGCTGTTTTGGCGCTGCCTGAAACGGCGGTCGGTGTATTGCCGGCAGGTTGTGGAACGCAGACCTTGCCATGGCTGGTTGGTGAGGGCTGGGCAAAGCGAATGATTCTGACTGGCGAGCGAGTCAGTGCTGAAACGGCCCTTCGGATCGGTCTGGTGGAAGAAGTCGTTGAATCGGGCACGGCAAGCGAGGCGGCTATCGAAATGGCAATTCGCGTAACGAAGCTGAGTCCGACGGCAGTTTCGTACAGCAAACAACTGATTCATCAAGCGCGCAATGGGGTCCCGAGAGCTGCAGCGTTATCGGTTGAGCGCGAGCGGTTTGTGGATCTTTTTGATGATCCCAACCAGCGCGAAGGTGTGAACGCGTTCCTTGAAAAAAGGGCGCCGCGCTGGCACACGACGGAGTGAAGGGAAGGAGGGCGATCGTCGCTTTCACCAGTTGCTCGCGTAGCGGGGGCTTGTTTCATAACCGCCTGCTACGCGGTGATGCCGTTCAGTCAAGCGTCACTTGGCTGGCTCGCCACAACGCGAACTGAGTCAACAACATGTAAAAAGGCCGCCCCTGACGTCGATCGATGCGGCCTTTTTTGCCTTAACTGAACGGTATTACCCGCTACGCGGTGCTTTTGTTGATGGTGTTCTGATGCCGTGCAAATGCAGCCTGAGCCGGAATTGCATCTATACAGCTATGACTGCTGTGCCGTGACACCACACAATTCCGCTGGAACCGTTTAGCGGCTTTGTCGCGAGCGCCGAATGGTCTTCGCCCGGGTTTTTGGCGACTCAGTTTCGGTCTCTTCCAACGAGGGAAGCACCAATTCCTCCATCAAGGCCAACGTACGAAGGCAAAATTCGGCGCCGGAGGCACGTTCGGCGTCGGAAAAGTGTGCCATTGCAGGCCCGATGGAGGACTCTTCGGCAAGCTTTACGACAGCGTGTTCGACAACCTCCAGTCCTTTCTTTGTCAGGTGGACGATAAAACCGCCCGCGTGGCCTGGGTCGACCATGCGCTCTACCATGCCATGCGTCGCAAGGCGGTCGATTTTTTTGGTAATCGCCCCCGAAGTCACGATCAAGGCACGGTATAGGTCTGTTGGGCGTTTTGCATATGGGGGGCCACCCCGACGGAGTGCGAGCAGCACGCGCATATCTGAGCCGCTGATTCCCCACATGCGTTGACACATCCGATCGAACGACTGTTCAACCATCGTACCCAGCCGCATGAAATAGATGGCGAGCAGGAAGTTGGATAGATCGAGATCGCTTCGTTCGCGCTGCCATTGCAGCGTGACAAGCTCAATGTGACTGCTTCCGAGCACGCGTGGCTTACGACTCGTGTCCAATTCAGCAGCTGCGGCAGACTTCTTGTGGATACGGGTGGGTGAGGAATCCTTCGCGGCCGAGGTGCTCATGTGTCCTGCTTCCTTGGAAGGTCAGCGCAATTGCGTTTGTTAGTTGCAGCGGTACCAGCCCGCTGACCTCCGCCATTGTACGTAAATTGTGTTCATCTACAAATAAGGCTTGTCCGACACGGGCTTGCCGTGTCAGGAAATTCCGACACCGGCCGGGCCATGCACTGACAGACGATCGCGATCGGCGTCCCGGAATCCGATAGCGCACGCGGGCCGTGCCCGCCACGCGGCCGACCTGAATCAATCGCGCCCCGTTTTGCGCGAGATAGCGTGAGCTGTATCTTCGTATCGATCGGCAGCCCGCCAGCGCACCAAAGAAGGACTCCACGCGCCACGACGGGCCAGACAGCAACCCTTTGATTTAGTGAGATAATGTTTTAGGGGCGGAATGCTATGCCTTGTCGGATCGAGATCGACCTATCCTTGTAAACCGCTGCAAAATAAAGGGGACCCCAAACAGCACTACATCCCCCAAATTGTCTTTTCTCAGGATTGAGTCACCCCCAATGCAAAGCGCTCGACAAGATCGCCCAAGGATTTTCCTGACGTCCAAAGCGGCTCCTTTTATTCACGAGACTCCCAATGATTCAGGCGGCCGGCCAGTGAAGGTTTGCTTTTGACCGGCCGCCCACGGGGGGCTGGTGATGAAGGCACCTAAACAGCGCTGATCGCTGAGCGCAGCATGCCGGCGACTTGCTGCTGAGCAACAGCTGCCGCATCGACCTGGCCGCGCATGCTATAAAAGGTATGCAACATGCCCTGATAACGCACGCATGTCGTGGGCACACCGGCGTCCGCCAGTTTCACGGCGTACGCTTCACCATCGTCGCGGACTGCGTCACACTCCGCTGTGATGACTAGTGCAGGGGGCAGGTCGGCATGGCTGTCTGCCAGAAGCGGTGAGAGCTTCCACGTGGACGGCGATACACCGTGGTTGAGCGCATATGTGTGAAACGCGTACTCGACGTCGGCTTTGCGCTGCATGAATCCTTCGGCATAGGCCGACAGGGATTCGGCCTGCAGACGGGCATCCGTGGCGGGATATACCAGGGCTTGGGCTAGAAGGCGCGGGCCCTCATGGCTTCGTGCGAGTAGGCAGACCACTGCGGCAAGGTTGCCACCGGCTGATTCGCCGAACACTGCCATGCGTGCAGCCGGCAGTCCATGTTCAGGACCGTGGGCCGCGACCCAGCAGGTTGCCGCCCATGCGTCCTCGAGCGCGGCGGGGAAGGGATGCTCGGGGGCCAGGCGATAGTCCACGTTGACGACCGCAAGTCCGGAATCGTTGGCAAGGTTTCGGCATACCGCGTCGAAGCTGTCAATGTTGCCCATCAGCCATCCGCCGCCATGGAATGCCATCACCACACCGGTCGCGTCCTTCGGGTGGTAGATGCGGACAGGGATATCGCCCGCGGGCCCAGGGACGCAGAGATCCAATACCCTGTCGACATGGGGGCCGGGCGCGCGGGCGGCAGTGCGCGCCGCAATGGCGGCTCTGGCTTCCTTGGGGCTCACTCCAGCCATGCTTGGTTTGGATGCAGCTTCCGCCGCCATGGCGCGCAGAGAGGGGTGGATTTGGTCTTCTGGGACAGGAGATTTCATCGTTTTCATGGAGTCGGAGTCGCCGAGGGAGCGAAAGTGATTTTCGGAACCGCGGCTATGACACCCAGACCTCCGTCAACATTGACAATCTCTCCGACCATATGGGCGCTCAGGTCCGAAGCGAGGAACAGCAGGTGGCTGGCGATCTCCGCCGGCGTCGCGGCGCGGCCGATCGGAATTGCCTGGCCGACGTTGTTCCAGGTCGCTTCATTGAGGCGCTGGTTCAGCCGCGGTGTGCGTACGAAGCCGGGAGATACGGCGTTGATGCGGATGTTGTAGCGTGCGTACTCGATCGCTGCGGCACGGACAAAATGGTGCAACGCTGCCTTCGATGCCGCGTAGACGACCTCGTTCGGTACCACGAGGTCACCAGCGAGCGATCCGACAAACGCAAAAACGCCACCGCCGTCAGCCTTCATGATTTCGCCACCGATCTGAACTGCCAGATAGGCGTGGCGTACGACGATGTCGAACTGCTGGTTCCAAGCAGTATCGTCAAACTCCGCTAGAGGCTTGAGGCCCGCAACCCCGATGATGTCGACCACGCCATGGATGTGGCCAAAGTGTTGGCGTGCGGTGTCAAAGACGCGCTGCATGTCGGCGCGCGATGTCGCGTCAGCAGCACACGGTACGCCGCCCACCTTTTCCGCAATGTTTCGGGCGAGCTGTTCGTCCACATCGACACACAATACGCGTGCACCCGCTTGGGCGAGCGCGTAGACCGTCTGTTCGCCGATCCCTTGACCAGCCCCAAGCACAATAAACCCTTTGCCGTCGAGTCGAAGGAGGGACAGGTAGTCGGGAGTGACGTTGTTGCAATGAGTCGTCACGGTGTTCTCCTTATGCACTCTCGGTTTGGCGATGAGAGGGCACCAGGTCTTGCCAAGCGATGCCATCTTCGACCTGCGTGTCGCAAGCGCTTACACCGGTCAGGTCTAGCCCGAGGGCGGCCGGTTGCTGGTTCTGCGAGGCGCGCTTGACCGATTCCAAAAGAACCCGGCGCACGCGCACAACTGCCTGATCGGCGGGGACCAGATGCTCGCGTGAACGGTCGTACAGAGGGCCTTGAGAAAGACCGATCGTCGCGTCCTCCACCTCGACACCGCGCAAGCCGGTCCAACTTTCCTGCATGAGTGCGCGGCTCTGGCCAAAGTTGTTGGCCCAGCTTGCCGTGAAGGTGCAGTTCTTGCGGTCGTAGTAGTCCGGGTTGTCGAGGCCCAGCAGTTCGATGATCTTGTCTTCGGTAATTGGCGAGTCGCCGTGGACAATCAGGAACGTGCTCGTGTGCGTGTCGTCCGCGGGGACTTCGAGCACGGTAAAGAGGAACGCCGGCGCGGGAATGATGCGGCCATATGGCACGATGAACGGCACCACGCGTGCGTTCCGCACCTTCGGGTCATCGGTCTTGCGCAATGCGGCGTAGTGGAAGCCGAATGCCGTTTCTTCGATCTTCAGCGCAGGCTCCAAGTCGTTTGAGGCCAGGGCGGCAGGGTTGACGACGTCGGGGTTGGGCGTGAATTCGTTTTCCTTCCAGCCTGGCCGTGCCATGTTGGTGTGCAGCACGCCAACGTGAGAACTGTCCTCGCCGCCCTCCACCAGTTGCAGGTAATTGCAGGCAACGTTGATGCGTAGGACAACGCGGTGGTCCGGCTTCGCATCCATGAACGCGTAGCGCGAGAACGCCGGTTGCAATTCCTTCGGGCCAACATAAGCCCAAACGATGCCGCCTTCCTCGTGCACAGGGAAAGCCGGTGCCTTCATGCGCGCGGTGTACTTCGGATCAGCATGGTTCGGTGTTTCCATCACGTCGCCGAACGCGCTGAACTTCCAGCCATGGTAGAGGCAGCGGATGCCACCTTCTTCAACGCGGCCGAGCGCTAGCGACGCGCCGCGGTGCATACACAGCTCCTCCAGGAAGCCTACCTGACCTTGCGAGTCGCGGAACGCGACATAGTCTTCACCGAGCAGCCGCACGCGCAGCGGTGTGCAATCAGGTTGCGACAACTGGGCAGACGTGCATACAGGGTGCCAAAAGCGCCGCATCAGGGTGCCGCCGGGCGTACCGGGGCCGACACGGCAAAGCAGGTCGTTGTCTTCGTGACTCAACATATCTGAACTCCTATCTCAAATTCGGTGGTTGAACGGGCTAGGCGCGCACGCCTGCCGATGAAACGATCTGGTGATGCGGAACCAGTTGCCGCCAGTCTTCGTTCACGTTGATCTCTCCGGATACGCCGACGGCACGGCCAACGTCCGCTTGGAGCGCCGGAATATCCTTTTGATCGCGAGTTGCACGCGCGCACGTCAGCAAGGTGCGTTGAAGTCGGCTGATGGCGAGATCAGCTGTGGACAACATCTCATGAGAGCGGTCACGGATCGTGCCGCTGGAAACGCTGCACGCCGCGTCCTCTTGCGTGATGCCGTCAAGGCCCGTGAAGTGGCCGGCGCGCTGCCGTGCACGGTCCTGGCCAAAGCCGTTCGTGAGGGACATCGCTGCAGGCGAGTCGCAGGTGTCGATCGTCATGCCGTATTTGCGCAGCGTCGCGTCATCGAGGCCGACGAACTCGAGTTGCTGCGTTCGTAGTGGCTCTTCACCAACGCGCTTTTTTGCGTCCCACCAGACATGGAAGAAGCTGCAGCGCTCATCGTTGATCGGTACGATTGCAAGCCAGACGTCCCCGTTCGCATTGGCGATAAAGCATGGTGTGATGAACGAGGTGACGCGTGCGATACGCTTGTCGCCCGCCTCTCGGATGGCAGCATAGTGGAAGCCGAAGTCCGTTTCGTCCGCTTCGATGGTGGGCGACGCGTCGAACTGCATGTGTGAAATCTTGCCCGCGTAGTCGAGGTCGGAATTGGTGGTTTGAGCAAGCGCGGAACCATGAAGAACGGTCAGGTGCGACGAGTCCACGAGCCCTTCCATGACCTGCACAAAATTGCAATTGACGATCGCACGCGCGTTGATGCGGTGAGAACTTGACTCGTCCATGAACGGCCAATGAGGGAAGGGAGGTTCTTCCGTTGCAGGCCCTAGATAGGCCCACAGGAGGCCTCCTGCCTCGCGCACTGGGTAGGTTCGGCCTTTGACGCGATCTTTGAACTTCGGGTCGGGAACATTGGGCGTTTCCAGTACTGCCCCGTTCACGGCGAACTTCCAGCCGTGATAGATGCAGCGCAGGCCGTCGCCTTCCGCGCGGGCCAACTGCATGGAGGCGCCGCGATGCAGGCAGCCTTCTGCGTAGAGCCCCGGGCGACCTTCCTGGTCGCGCCAGACCACAAAGCGTTCGCTCAGTACCTCGATGGTCTGCGGGTCGCCATTGGGCTCAGGCAAGTCTGCGGATTGCATAACGGGCAACCAAAAACGGCGCATGGCTTTGCCCATGGCCGTATCTGGGCCGGTTTGACACATCAGTTCGTTGTCTTGCTTTGTCAGCACGTTCGTCTCCTTGTTTCAGCGTTCTTCAGGCTTGAGGGAATAACAGCGTCAAAGATCAAGCACCAGCCGCCGTGTCTTGGCGCGCGAGCAGCAGGGTGTAAAGCAGTCGTTACGTGTGTGTTCGTCGTCCGTGAGGTAAAGATCGCGATGGTCCGGCTCACCGGAAAGCACCTTGGTTATGCAGCTGCCGCAGACGCCTTGCTCGCAGGAGAGTGACACGTCGTATCCCGCGTCCAACAGCGCATGCGCAGCGCTTTGTTCAGCGGCGACGGGAATGATCTTGCCGCTGCTCTTGATCTCCAGCTCGAACGGGCCATCGCTTGTGTGATCGATCGGTGCGGCCGCGAAGTATTCGCGATGCAGATGCTGTTCATCCCAGCCGAGTTCGCGGGCCGTTCCGAGGATGTAATCCATGAAACCGGCCGGGCCGCATACGTACAAGTGCTTGTCGCTAGACGGCGAACCAATCGCCGAGCATGCGTCGAGTTTCTGATCTGGGGCCTCTTCATTCGCATATACGCGGACCTGATCTCGAAAGCTCTCAGTTTTCAGACGGTCAACGAACGCCATGCGGGATAGCGTGCGACCGCAATAGTGCATTTCAAAGGGTTGACCTTCGCGCGCGAGCTGCTGCGCCATGCAAAGAATGGGCGTGATCCCAATGCCTCCAGCGAAGAGCACGGAACTGGCGCGGCCACTATGCAGAGGAAAGTGGTTGCGTGGGGCGCTGATGGCGAGCGTGTCCCCTTCCTGAATGTCATCCACGAGCTTGGTAGAGCCGCCGCGCGACTGTGGCTCGCGTAGCACGCCAATTCGATAGCGCGAGCGTTCCGTCGGCAAGTCGTACAAGGAGTATTGCCTAACCAGCCCGCCAGGAACGTGTACGTCGATGTGGGCGCCGGCCTCGAAAGTCGGTAGGGAATCATCGGAAAGGGGGGCGAGGTCATAACCAGCGATGCCTTCGCTCAACATCGTCTTGGCGATGACTTTTACTTGCAGCAAGGTGTTCATTTTCGTCTAAATATCTTCCGGGGAATATATATGTGTAAAAAAAGATTCAGACTGGGAGGGGGGTGCGTGAACGCTGGATGACCACTGGAGAGCCGCCGAGTTTGCGCTGGTTCAGCCAACGTGCGAGGCCCTGGTCCATGACGCGCACATGCTCGGGAAACCAATCCATCAAGGCATAAGCAAATGAGCGGACAACTTCCGTATGCCCTTTAGCTAACATATCGCGCACGTCATCAATCGACTTGAACACCGCGGCATGCTCATCGATATGGCACCCGGCTGAGCCATAGGAGGTTTCCTGCATGGCGGCATCCTCTTCGTCGAAATGTCGGCGAGCGTGCTCGGAAAATGCAACAAGCGCTTGGCCAAGGTCGCTGTCCGCTACTGTCAACAGCGCGTCCACACATGCGACAAACTCATGGTGCATCTCGTCCATGGTGTGGTGCCCGAGCTTGAGGTCATCATGCCAAGCGAAACGGGAGAAATGCTTCATTGCAACCTCTTGAATAAATTCGTGCGCGGCGTCTCCAGGTATTCGATCGCTGGGATGCCCTCGCCTTGCTGCAAGTTAGTGAACCCAAGCAGTCGAACTGCTTGCGGACATGTGCAGATCCACGCGGCCCACGAAGAGAGTTTTTGCCACTATTGCCTACGACTTTGCCAGCCTTCTGTCGAACGCTTTGCCGCGAATCAATGATTTGTCCCCGAGAGAGACAAGTCTCTGACCTGCGCAACTTTGTGGTTCCAATGGCAGGTCCACCTGAATTGGCTCCTCAAATTTTGTCTTCCATGGAAGATTAGTACTTGAGGAAGAGGGTGTCGAGGTAGGGATAACACCGATGCTTGTTGGCGACGGCCAAGGGGGGGGCTTGATGACGAGGGGGGAGCCTGTTTGTGATGCCTTCGGTCTCGACTAAGGCGAGCTATTGCGGTCTGATCAAGTGGATCGAGCTTGCGATTTTGCGGACCGTGAGGCGATCGATGCTAGCGGCGGCAGGTAAAGAGGTACACGAAGCCTCGCGCCATCGGGATATAGCTCGTGTCGAGTGCCCATACCTGATTGGCGCGGTTGATCGTCATTCCTCGCAGCAGGTATGGCCAGACCTTGTGCTGCTTGTCGCGACGGCTCGTGTTCGGCTTGCAGTACAGCGCCGCAATGCCCATGCGCTTCATCAGCGTGCCCACGTGCCGTCGGCCCACCTTGAAGCCTTCGCGGCGCAGCAGACGCGCCAGCATGCGCGCTCCCGCAAACGGGAACTCAAGATGCAGCTCGTCGATGCGGCGCATCAGTTTCAGTTCCGTCTCGCTGACCGGTTGAGGCTGGTAGTAGACGCTTGATCGGGCGATGCCCAAAAGTCGCGCCTGTTGCGCAATCGGCAGCGCGTGTGCACGGTCGATCATCGCTTTCCGCTCAGCAACCCCGCCTTGCCGAGCGCTCCGCTTAAAAAATCGTTCTCCAGCGTCAACTGGCCAATCTTCGCGTGGAGCACCGTGACGTCCACTGGTGGCTCACCCGTCGTCGCCTTGCCCGTCTCGATCACTTCCGACACGCGCTCCTGCAACTGCTTCTTCCAGTCCGTAATCTGGTTCGGATGAACGTCGTACTGCTGCGCCAGCTCTGCCAGCGTCTTGTCGCCCTTCAGGGCTGCCAGCGCGACCGGGGTCAATTCTGGGCGTGCGATAACATGCCTGAGCAGCCGATCCCCGGCCTTCGAGAGCACCGAGTGGTCCCGAACGGTCTCCTCGATGGCGAGGTCGACGAACAAGCGGAACAGCGGTTTGTAGAAATCTATTTAATCAGCATGCGCTCGTTGCTCTCAAAAATTTATCGAGTGCGATCGAGGCTAACTCAGGCCTGCTTTCGCGTGGCCGGTACAGGGGGTGAGGCTGAACTATCGATAGATTCAGAGCAAACGTCGTACTGCGGCGCCGAGGACGTGGCACCGATCAGCTGAAGCCCTCGTTTTACGTAGGCACGCCCGGATTTCATGAAGGTCTTGTCCGGGCACGGGCCTTCCCATTTGAGGTCGATGCCATATTCGCATAACAGAGCGACAATCTGGCCATCGCGAAGGCGGCCGACGGGTGCGAGCGCACGCTTGCGGAAGTAGGCGTCGAGTTCGATGAACTTGTAGTACCAGACACCGGCATCTTCCAAGAGGCGCGACGTGGAGACGTCCGTGGTGGAGGAATTCGCGAGCGCCCACACATATCGACGCGCATAGAAGTGCCATTGACTTTCGACGAATTCGTCGAGCACGCGAGTACTGCGCGGATAGGCCGAGTTTGCATAAGCGATGTGCGCGAGCTTCGCAGCTCGTCCAATGGTACTCTTCGAGATTTTCGTCGGCCGTTCCGTACTTGCGTAGAGCTTGAGTGCCGCTTGCCGCAGACGCTCGGCGAATTCCTCATCGCGCGGATGCGGTGAGACGACGCGTGTTGAAGCGTGCGGCAGATCGCGGGGCTTCTGCGCCAGTGCTCTGACTTGCTCGAACGCGCTGGCATCCCACTTCAGCAAGCGCGAGAGCGTGCCACGATAGCGGGCCCAGAGGTCTTCCAATGTATAGCGCGGATTCTCCTGCATGATCCGGCGCAGATCATCAATGGTGCGGGCGACCTTATCATTCGCTTTTCGCGCTGAACTGCTCGAATTCGGGCCGGCCGGGCTGATCACCTTCGATGTGCCTGGGCCACTATCCGCCGCGGCCGCGTCGAGTACTTGGACAAACTGAGTCGCGTCAGTAAAGAGAAAATGGGCAGTCAGCAACTGCCGCCCGAGCGGCACATCGCGCGCGCCGCTTTTGCTGCTCATGCGGAACCACTGCCCGCGCTTGCCTGCCGCGTACGCCGGATCTGCTTTCCGCAAGAACTCTTCGCCGTAGTAGTCTTCCAGTGCCGCGGTAGCCGCATGCCGATCGATGCCCCGTTGTCCCCGGCCGAGTCCAAGCTCGCGGAGTTTCCGTGTGCATGCGCTGACGAGTATGGAGAGGGAATAGGCGCTGGGGGCGGCGAGCAACAGGTCTTTCACGAACACGGCATAACTGTGTACGGCGTCCAAGTTCGACGACGCGGCAGAATTGGCCGGCAGATCACTGCCGAGGCGGTACCCGCACACACAGGGCTTCCACGGTACCTCCAGCAGTTCGCGCGGCTGTTCGAAGGGACAACCGCAATGTGGGCATCGCTCGAGCAACTCGGCGCGATGGTGCCAGCAGTGGGCGACGCCAGGCACCTGATGGGCGCGGTGCACATACGGCGAGCCCAGCGATTCGAAGTCGTCTCGTACACATTGCTCGCACAGGTTCGTCTTCCCGGCAAGGCCCAGCGTGCGCCGGCGAATGGACACAGCTTTTGCCCCACTGCTGAGCCAATTATCCGGCACTCGCCAAACGCCGAACAGCGTCACGAAAGGATAAAGTGTGTTTTCCCTGAGCAACTGTTCGAGATTGGCGCGACCATCACCCGGCAGACGCGAAGCCAACGCCGGCAGATCCGGCGGCACGATATCGGTGAGCGCCGCACGCGGCTTGCCGACAAGCTGTTGAAAGCTCTCGCGCGTGGTGCGATTGCGGGTGATGATGTGATAGCGGCCTGCGCGCGAGGCAAGTGTTTCGTCAGGCAATGAGGCGGGAAAGAGAAGCAGATCTGAAATGGGATTTACGAGGTGCATGATCCTGCGACGGGGTGGCGGCCCAGCGACCACTGTTAGCGTCAACGGACGCGAGAAATTCGACGTCAGATGCGGCCGGTTCAGAGCCGGTTCGACAAGCGCGCATTGTAGCTATTCCTGCTCGGCATCTTTGCCCATCGCGAACACATTGACGGGCGTGAGCCCCCGCTCGCGCAACTGTTCGTGCAGACTGCGCGTCAGTTCGAGATTGCGTAGATCGCGCGGATCATCGGAGGGACGGGATTGACCCTTTCGGATCGCCGCCTTCTTCGCAGGCTTCGCCGAGAGCTTGCTTGGTCGCTGTCGGGCCGCGAAATCCATAACCGCACGATCGAGGTTTTCGACAGCCTCGGCCCATGCTTTGTCTGTCGCAAGGTCGTCGAACTCCTGCATGCCGTCGGTGCTGCCTGAGCGCAGTACACGCAAAGCCGCTTGCAGTGGGGCGAGTTCGGCAACCGACACGCTTTCGAGCGTTTCGGTCGTCAACTGTTCGCCCGCGGCCAAACAGCGAAATTGCGCGAGGATGAACAGCGCGATGACAATCGACGTGATTCCCTGTGTATGGTAGTAGAGTGCGGCCCGGAACGTCGGGTCGTCGGGAATTGGATACTCGGTCCAGTTGTAGTGCGTGACCGTGCTGACGAAATCGTCCCACGCGTCCTCGTCGGCAGCAAAGCGTTGAAACTCGTAGTAGCCCATTGCCGCCGCGCGTCGCGCGTCCTGCAGCGTCTTGCGAAACACCTTGGTGACGCCCGGGGTGCCGATGCCAATGATCGGAACGCCGATTTGCTCGACCATACTGCTCAGAAACGTCAAAAAACCCTCATCTCCTTGTGTCTTGGCACGGCTCAAGTTCTGCAGCTCATCGATAATCAACATGCCGAGGAAGTGATTCGCCGCCACAGCTGCCATTTCCTCGAGCAGCACGGCAAGCTTCGGCGATCGTCCGCTTGGCGGGAAATTCGCGCGCGCGTATGAGGTACCTAACGCTTTGTCGACGGCCGCGAAGAACCGCAGCGCCAGGCCTGACAGGGAGCCGTTGTGCGGGCAGTCGATCTTGATCCACACCAGTTGAGGGTGAATAAACTGATGGTCGCCGTAGCGCGTATGTTGTATCACTTGAGGATAGAACTGCAGCAACCGATTGACGAACGTCGACTTGCCTGTGCCGCTGAGTCCTGAAAACAGAATCCCGGACGAGCGATGCGCGGAAGGCTCGGGCACGCCGTACGCGTGCTGCCCGCCATTGTTCACGTAGTGAAGGTGCTGCCAGGTTTCGGCGCGCATTGGATTGCGCGTCGTGTAGCCCTCTCGCAGCACGACCGAAAAGATCGAGCTGTACAACCCGTACTCCGGCAGGAGATAGATCAGTTTACGAATCGACGGCAGTGCATGGATACGGAGTTCGGCGGGCGTAGCGCGATCGCTCTCCTGTGGTGCCGGCGGTAGCCACTCGATCATTGAGGCGATCTCGGCTGTCGAGCGGATTGGCGGCAGCGCCTCAATCAAAGGATTACCGTCATATGCCGCAACACCGGTGGGCCGGTAGATGGCTTGCATGAGAGGCGGGCGTGGCATCAGCTCTTCTCCGGTTTGGAGATCGAGCGTCGCATCGCAACGATGTTGTTGCGCCGGGTTCGCATCTGGCTGCGGTGTTTCGCGGCCGCCTCACGTTCGAGCACTGCCAAACTCTCCTGTGGAGATGGCGCTTGCGCCTGGAGTGCGTTCTGCATTGCGACTTCGCGCTGACGGTTCGCCTTGGTCGAATTCAAGTATTCCCGGTTGGTTGCGGGCTTTGGCGCGGCGCGCTTAGCGGATGTCGCGCCGGACACGACGCGTTGCTGCCGCTGCTTCCTGACGGACTTCTGTGCGTTTTCGTAATCGGTCGCGTCATGAGCGGCGAACTGCAATGAGGCCCGCAACTCGAGCATATCCTCGAACCGCAAGCGGGTGTATCGGGCCGATGCGGACAGATTGAGTTGCCAGCGCGACCAGTGGCCGGATTCAGGATCGGCGACATATACGTAGTCCACGCAATTCTCGTCGTAATGGACGATGAAGGACCGACGGGCCCGTCGCGCCCGTGCGAGCAGGAGCTCGTGGTCGCCTCGCTCTGGCAGGTAGTACAAGTCGTCGACCTTCAAACCGCTCTCGGTCAGTGGACATCGTCGCGAGGGGAGCAAGCAGCGGTAGAGCGTGGCTGGGTCGGCATGCCGTGCGCGTTCGCCCGACTCGTGTTCCAAGCCCCACAGGTAGATGTCACGGCGGTACGGTTTAACACCAGCTTGAATCATGTCTTTAGTGAGAAGATCCGGGATGGCAACAGCGTTGTTGTGAAAGAGCACTTCGTCGATGAGCACCTGAGTAAATTCCCGCAGCGTCAGAGCTGCATCCCAGCGCAGATCGAGGTCTTTCCGCGCATCGTGCTCGAGCGCCCGAGCTTTCCATGCCCCAGGCACCCAGCCGACAGATTCGTTGACCGTTGCAAATTTGTTCTCGACCGTTCCCTTGGCAACCGGCAGGCCGACCGGATTGATGTTGCAATCGATCTGCAGCAGATGTTGCAGGGATCGCTCGGCGTGACGGCTCAAGAGTTCGGCATTGTCGGCGACAACCAGATTGCACAGCTCCTGCGCCGGCCAGTCTTCGGCACAAATGGTGATGCCGTATTGGGCGCAGAAGTTCACTTTGTCGCTGAACGCGCAATAGAGGGCCATGCGAGCCGCGTTCCACGACGGCCCGATCAGGCCCACGTGCAGTCCAACAATCATGGTCGATCGACGGTCGACCACAAAGTAGATCACAGGCCGTCCGATCAAATGGTTGCGATGAAATTCCGAGACCAGATAGAAATTACCGACTGTGGCGTCGATTTCGAAGATGTCGGCGGGGCCGATTGTCGTGTCGCGGGCGCGGCCTGCTCGACCGCGCAGGCGCTTGCGCCACAGAAGGTCGTTCAGCACTTCCTTCTGGAGGTTCATGTCCTCCATGAGTCTCGCGGCCCAGTAGCGGTACGCGTGCAATTGGATCAGGCGGTTCGAAGGGTAAGGGATCTTGCGCACTTCGCCGTCGACGAGTTCCGGCATCGAGTAGTGGTGCATGATCATCTCGTCGTAACTTTCCTTGAGCGTCATGCCGCGTCGCAGGTGATAGAGCTTGATCGAGAGTGCGATGAATTTCAGGTCGTCGGCGGTGACGTTCACGCCGACGGCGCTGGGATCGTGCCCGGCCGCGAGGACTTTGCGCGGGCGGCCACGTTTCCGGCCCTCGATCACTCGGCGCGTTTTGTGGGCGCCGCCGCTGTTGGGATAGCCGGGGAGCAGCGCATTAGGAATCTGCCCGTAGCGCCAGTAGCGCTGCAGCACCCGGTACAGGTAGGCGACCGTGAAGCCGACTTCGGCGGCTCGCTGCGTGAGCAGCCGCCAGCGATCGCCCTCTTCGAGGATCAGGTCGGCATTCTCCCGGGTGACAAGCGGGTGTATCGCGCTCCAGAGTGCGTCGCGCTTGGCCTTGTGAGTGGCTGGCATCTCACTTTCCGCATGTCGTATGTAGTCCGGCAACGGATCGGGACCGAGCGACACAAGATGCTCGCTGACCCATCTGTCGGCCATGTCGCGCGGGACAGCGAAAGGCTTGCCGTGCGGTGGCTCCAGTTTGAAGAGGACAAGGTGGTCGCCCCGCCGGGCGAGGATGCGGTGTGCGGACGAGAGGGGTGAATCGCCGTTCGGCACCAGCACGGCGTTGATCTTCAATCGGGTCATGCGGTGGTGGCTCGGAAGTTGGCCGCCAGCGCCGGATGGGGCTTCGTCAAGTGCAGCGGCGTGTACAGATCGACTTCGAGCAGGCGATGCCAGGCCAGATACCGGAAGACATGGATGGCCATCAGCCGCGCGACGCGTAGCTGCTCTGCTACACGATCAATGATCTTGCCCAAAGGCCGCAAAAATGATTGTTCCGCAAGTAACTCGAGGTAATACCCCTGCAGGTCTGCTGACGGTGCACCCCGGCCATCTTTGTCCCAGGCGCGCAGCCATCGCAGATTCTGGCCCAGCACTTCGGGCAGATCGTGCTCGGTAAGTAGCTCCCACGGCGTGCCACGTATAAGCCACGCCTGACGCTCGAGCTCGAGATTTTCGCGCGCCCGGGCATCAACAAGGTCTCGGGTGTACTTGAGGCTGCGAGCCAGCTGCCACCGGGTGCGGCCGTCGTCGATCGTTAGCAGCGCGTCGGTGGTAAGGGAGCGTGCATGGCCGCCGAATTCCGGGTGTGCAATGCCAAGCTCGTGTGCGAGCGCCAGGGTTTCCGTGATGGGATGGATCGGATACTGCTCACGAATGTCGATGGCGTTCCCCAGATACTCGCACAGCAGATGGTGCCGATACTCCAGGTTGGAGAGATAGTGATGTGTGCGGCCGGT
Source organism: Burkholderia sp. Ac-20353 (assembly GCF_017104785.1). Taxonomy (NCBI): domain Bacteria; kingdom Pseudomonadati; phylum Pseudomonadota; class Betaproteobacteria; order Burkholderiales; family Burkholderiaceae; genus Burkholderia; species Burkholderia sp. Ac-20353. Next base: position 21,542 of record NZ_JAAGPL010000004.1, read on the forward strand.
TAGCTGCGATTGCACACGAAACGAATTGCCCCGATTGGGGAATTCGCCGATGCGGATCCACGGCTGATAGGCGGCACCGTGTCCCTGCCCGCGTCCCTGACGGATCAAGCGTTCGCGCACCGCTTGTGTCTCGGTTGCTCGGTATCGACCCACTGCCCGGATACCCCAAAAAAGACGCCACTATACAACTTTATTGTTGCTACTATACAACTTTATTTTGTCTCGCCACACCACGGTACATTCGTTGGCCCAGACACTTTACTTCGATTTGCAGCCGACATTGGGCTGGAGTCAGTTGCTAGCAACCGCTTCTCGCTTCTCGTCCCCTTTCAGATCATGTTGTATGCCGACGTGTTTGGAATCGATCCGCAGGATGTCATGCGTGAGATTTGCGCGCTGGAAGGTATCAGTGAAAGTCGCACTAAGCCAGGTACACCATTCAAAGTAGGCGGCTCATTGGAGGGACTGCATCACAAGCATTTCACGACTAGTTCGATCAGCATGGTGGCTTCCAACATGCTCGCAGTAAACGGGCGCCGTGCACTGCGGAAACTCGCCGAAGAGAAATTTGCCGATGGTTTTTCGGCGGAAGCAATCGCTAGTTTCTTACACGCGGTCGCAATTGAGAGTTATGAACGCCGCGTAGAATCTTCGACTCTCACCGGCGAATGGATCGTCTACGCGGAACACCAAGAGCGGAAGTATTACCTTTGTCTGGCGACACACCAAGGTGGGAACGATGAAGTCTTGGGATACGTGCGGAACGTTGCGCGCTTGGAGTTCGCGTTCTTGCAGGATCAACTTCCTCATCTGTTCGACGGCGCATAGGAAAACGGGAAATGAGCGAAACCCTGTCCGCCTTGATTGGGGATGTTTTTAGCTTGGCTGGTTGGCCTGGCGGGAACGTTGCTGGTCTTGCACTCAAGAGGCTGCTCGACGCTCGTCTTATCCGAGCGCGGGATATCTTGTTCGCTGAACTCGCTGCCGGGGAGATAAGTCCGGCAGCGGCCGCGTCCGATGAAAGCGTCGCGATCGTCTATCGCTATCTGCGCTCCGCTCAAGAGGGAGCCGCACGACTAAACCTGCGCCTTCTCGCTGGGGTGTTCGCGGGGCAGATAAAGGGTGCCGCGATAGCCGCAGACGAATTTCTCTATTACGCTGATATCCTAGCTTCGCTCAAGCGCGACGAGGTCATCTTGCTCGGCGTTATGCATCGCGTCTGGGCGCAGCGTCCGGACGACGGCAACGAACTAACCGTCCCGATTGTGAAGGATCTGCAGCAGGCGATCATCAACGAGGTAGTGCCTTCGGTATTCGCAACGGCGGAAGATGTGTCTGCGACCGCCGGCGCACTGCAGCGTACCGGACTCGTGGCGCCGATGCTTCCGGGATTCAGTTTCGGTAAGCAACCCGGCGTGAACTATCAACCGACCAATCTGCTGAGCAAATTGAACGACCTGGTAGAGATGGAGGGTGTGGTCGCAAGAAGCGAGAATCACGAAAACGATCGTGAGGCCGGGAGCGATTCTCAATCCGGACGGTAGGAAAACAGGAAAAGCGAATGCGCACTGAGGTGCGTGTGGCCGCGCCAGTAACCCGGCGCCACGCGAGCCCCTTCCGCTAACTGCTTGCATTTTGCCCTATGCCAGATACTGATACTACGTCTGCTGACGCTTTGATTGGTGCGTTGTCCACGTCCTTGTACTCGGACATCGATGCGAGCAAGCACCTCCCGCAGAGACGGCCACTGCTCGCTCATTACACGTCGGTAGACAATCTCCGCAACATCTTGACTGGCGAGGAACTGTGGCTCTCCAACCCGCTCAGCATGAACGACCATGAGGAGCTGTACTACGGGTTGCACCACGGAATGCAGGTAGATTGCTATGGAACCCATCGAAGTGGCGCGACGTTGGCGGGAAGAGCGCGGTTACGTCGGACGTGGTGGAGTCGTCGTGATATTCGACGGCGAAGTGCAGAGCTGGGTGAATGAGTTGCGGAACCCCGATCACTGGCAACCGGGCTGCATCGCGATCGCCGAAGACGGCCGGACGTGGACTGCGATCGCCGGCACTGAGCGCGACGGCGCGCTCATGTGGTTGCCCAATGAACCGGTTTAGAAAAAGCGGGCGAAACTATGGACTACTATCAGGGCGTCGTGACCGACTATTTGCGCGCCGACCGGGCGACATTCATAAACACGGAATGTTGCATTCAGTTGAATCCGGGCGCGAATCCTGATCGGACTGGTCCGCACTGGTATTGCGATGCGGTTGCAGTCAATCTGCGTGAAGAGCATGTCTTTCTATGTGAGATTTCGTACGCCACCGGGCTGTCGGACCTCGCTAACCGGTTGTTGGAGTGGAAATCCCATTGGCCCGCGCTTCGGGCAGCTTTGGTCCGGGACCTGTGTGTAAATCCACGCTGGCCGGTAACTCCGTGGGCGTTCATGCCGCAGGAACGCACGGCGATCCTTGAGCGCAAGATTGCGGCAGCATACAGCGTGACCGGGACGTACGAAGCAGATATGCCGTATCCAAAGATCACGGCGCTTGAAGATGTGGTCCCATGGAAGTACCGGTCATGGAACCGCGTGACCGAGCGAGGGTAACAACAAGGAAAACGCCGGCCGGCGCCGGCAACAAGGAAATAGCGAAAACATGAACTCCAAACCGACAGGTTACCTAGCCCTAATTGCGCAACGAAAGGCACTGGATGCGCAAATCAACGCCGCTCGCGAAGCCGAACGTGAAGCGGCGATCGGACAGATCAAGGAACTGATGAAGGAGTTCGATCTCAGCGTTCTGGATCTGCAAGAGAAAGTGCATAAGCGCAACTCAAGGCGCATGTCGACGGCTCCGAAGTACCGCGACCCGACGACAGGTAGAACCTGGTCTGGCCGTGGTCGGCAACCAGCGTGGCTCGGTAACGATCCTGCAGCGTTCCTAATCCAGCCAGACCTGCCCGCCATCTGAGTAGGGCAGCCGCTCGTCGACTATTGATAGGAAAACGCAAGGTACACGATGAAAAGCGCCAACAACGTTTTGCTTTGCGACTTTTGCGGGAAGAGCCAGCATGTTGCCGCTTTGCTCGTCCGAGGCATCGCGGATGCGGCGATTTGCGATGAATGCATCGATACCTGTACCGAGATCGTCACTGAGCGTCGCGAGGAGAAAGCGGAGCGTAAGTCGACGATCGTCGGCGTTGCCAAAGCTTGGGCGGTCAAGGCCATCGGGAAGCGGTAAGGGAATAGCCGAGACCGGTACTGCTAATCAAGGAAAACAGAAAAGGATTGGACACCATGATAGACCTCGGCGCAGTGCTACCCTCGATTCTGCCCGGAGCGATTGCTTGGGCGGAACAGCAATCGAATCTTGTTCTTCGGAACGGCGCATCTCTTCCGCCACAATGTATCTCGGACGCACAAGCGGTCGGTGTACAGTTGCCTGAACTGATCCGGGTCGCCGTTGTACCCAGCTTGCCGCTACCCGTCGATCCAATGCTCCGCAGCGTTGCATTGGACACGGGGCTGCTGGGGCCAAACATGGTGGGCCTGACATTGGGCCACGCGGTCTTTGTTGTTCACGGCCATGATACTCGGCGATTGCTCACCCATGAATTCCGGCACGTACATCAGTACGAAGTCGCGGGATCAATCGCGGCGTTCCTACATACGTATTTACAGCAGATAGCAGAATTCGGATACGAGCAGGCGCCGCTCGAGATCGACGCGCGTCAACACGAAATTCACTAGGAAAACACAAATGAAATTGGACGACATGAGCGCTCGCGTCTCGCATACGCACCCGATCGGAAACGAGCATCTGGCCGTCGCACTCATCGATGGCCTTGCTGCTGCACGGCGGGCACGCACGATTCAACACGTGCGGCCCGTAGTGACACCACGGCCGAACTGTCACGATGCCGTCGACGCATGGATTGCCACACATACGGGAGCGCAGGCCGTGCGCGGGTGGCTCGCCCTCGAGCTGGACGGCGCGCCGGTGCGCTTCATCGCGCATTCACTCGTACGCAACTCCGACGGCACCTTAATTGACCCCACGTTCGCGGAAGGTGAGCCCGCTCTCGCGTTCGTGCCGCACCCGCGAGCGACCGGTGGCTTCTTCTCGCTGTTGTGTCGGCCAGGAGCACCTCATGAGCTGGTCGTGTTCACACAGAATGATGATGTCCCGCCAAACTAGGGAAACAGGAAAGACCAGATATGACGTGTTGCTGCCGACGCCAGAATGAACCGGTTGCCGAGGAGCCGATGATCCGATCGGTCAGGTCGCAAATGCCGACCATTCCAGGATGACGCCGACATCCGGCCGGTTCAGGTAAATCACGGCATCTGGATCAAAACGGAGTCGGCGTCCACAGATATGGGTCAAGTACCTCCGCCGCAGAAGCATCCGCTTCGGGCAACTCGCGATTGCATGCGGATAGTTCCCTTTTTAGTATCCGGAATCCAGATCCATTATGATTTTCACGGCGCCTCAGGCGCCGGGAAACATGTGTATTTCGAATTAATTCAGTCAGCGAGGAGTCCCATGCAACACCGGTCGGTGGCACCTTACTACGTCGTGGTGATCGGCATCGTGATCGCCGGCGCGCTGATGGGCCTGTGCGTGTTGCAACTATTCCAGAGTAGGCAGGACGCGCTCGACCGCGCGCGCGAAACCTCGCGCAATCTCGGGCTGATGGCCGAGCGCGACATCGCGCGCAATTTCGAGCTCTACGATCTGTCGTTGCAGGCAGTGATTCAGGGTATGCAACGCCCCGACGTGATGGCCGCCCCGCCGTCCTTGCGGCGCGGTGTACTGTTCGACCATGCGATGACCGCCCAATTCCTCGGCTCGATGCTAGTGATCGACGCCGCAGGCAACATCATCCTTGATTCGGCAAATGACATGCCGCGCCAGGGCAACTTTGCGGATCGGACGTATTTCACGCTCCACCGCGACCACCGGGACTTGGGACTCTACATCAGCGATCCGTACTCGTCCCGCCTGCGCGGTGGCGCCCCCAGCATTGCACTGTCGCGCCGGCTCTCAAATCCGGACGGCTCATTTGCGGGCATCGTGGTGATCGCGATCAACCTCGAGTATTTCCACAAGCTATTCGCCGGCCTGGCGCTCGGCCCGCATGGCTCGATGTCACTGATCGGCAAGGACGGCATCATGGTCATGCGCCAGCCGTACGACGTGCGCACGATCGGCCGCGACATCAGCAAAGCGAGTACGTTCCGGCGCTTTGTGTCCGCGCCAGAAGGGAGTTTTTCGGAAACGGCGTCGATCGATGGTGTGCGCCGTCTCTACTACTTCAAGAACCTGCCGGGTCTGCCGCTGATCATCATGGTTGCGGAAGCCGAGCAGGATATTTATGCAGCGTGGCGGCGCCGCGCGGTGACGATCGGCGCACTGGTCGTGGCGTTCGGCGCAGGCTTCATTGCGCTGTCGATCGTGCTGAGTGCGCAGTTGCGGCGGCGGATGCGGGCGGAATCGGAGCTCTTGATGCTTGCGCGCACCGACGGCCTCACCGGGCTCAACAATCGCCGGACCTTCGGAGAGATCCTGGACAAGGAGTGGCGCCGGGCGCGCCGGGCACGTTCCGTGTTCTCCCTGCTGTTTGTCGATGTCGACCGCTTCAAGGCCTACAACGACACCTATGGCCACCAGGCCGGCGACGATGCGCTGGCCGCCGTCGCGCGCTGCATTGGCGAGAACATCCGTCGCCCCGGCGACTGTGCAGCTCGCTATGGTGGGGAGGAGTTCGTCGTGTTGCTGCCGAATACGCCGATGACGGGGGCCGCGACGATTGCCGAGCAAATCCGTGCCGCCATCAACGAATTGGCAATCGAGCACGCGGGCAGCGAATTCGGGCGCGTGACCGCCAGCATCGGCCTCGCGAGCTGGACGCCGGATCAGGATGGTGAGGCGGGCGCGATAATCAAGGCGGCGGACGAGGCGTTGTACAACGCGAAGGCAACCGGCCGGAACAAGATCGCCGCAATTTGACCTCTCTACTAACAGCCATCGGCCCCGTTGCGGGGGCGATCGGGCGTGTCCTAGTTCAGAGCGCCCGCTCATGACCGAGGCGCACGGCATCGCGCTCGTACTGATCGTCAACGCCGTCAACCGCAACACCCACACTCAACTGCTACCCCGATCGTACGATCGTCGCCTCGCCTAATCGATCGCTGTGGGTAATCGTGAAATTTTCGCCAAAAAATGTTTAACGCATTGATCAGGAGGAGAAATTTTGTGTCGGCGAGTGCCGGTGTCGAATACGGTGTCTCGCAAAATCGAACCCGAGGACGGTAGCGCTAAGCGCCCGCAATCGACTGAGCTGTCCGTCAGCCTAGCGCGCGGTCTGTGTCGACATGCGAGCGTATAACGGCCGCTCACCGACTCAAGCAGGAAAGGAAGCGCCCTTCGCCGACGATCGGCGGTTGACCGGGAGACGGCCATACGACCAGCAGTCCGGGGCGGGGAGAGCGTGCTCCACCGATCGGATGACGTCGTTGTCTCGATACGCTATGAACCGACGGGGACTCAACAGTTTACAGCGTCTCCGCGAAAAGCTTGAAGCGCAACGTCCAGCAACGTCGCTGCCTGCCCCAGTCATTGGCGAATCCACTGGCTTGGCTTCGTATGAGTAATTCGTTACTCTGCAAAGCATCGTAATTCCCGGTCGTCATGACCGAACCGAATCATGAACTTGCGGGAATGGGCAGCGACGAAGGAGTTCGTGGAACTGTGGAAGGGAACCTTCAAGGATTCCCCTGATCTTCTGGCCGCGTTCGGAAAGCTATCGCAAAAACCCAGGGCCTACCCGGAGACGCGTTCTCATTGGCTGGAGTTGCGGGAGCCTTGCGACGGCATTCGGCTCATCGCCATAGAATTCCCTTTCACCGTCGGTCCCGAGGCGCGACTTTACCTGCGGGCGTGGGCGTATTGTCCAGAGGGCAACGTTGCCTACGATGCGATGCTAGCCCAGCCGTTCGAGTATGCCGGCAAGGCGGGAAAGGCCGGTACCTGGTACCCCAACGAGAGCCCACGAGGCAACTGGCGTTCGCAGCTTGCGGAAAAGGACACTACGCTGCGCGGCATTCGACACGTGATCTACCTCGATGATTTGGAGGAATTGCCCCCGGCCGCTTTGGGGCCCGCGCTGTGCAAGATAGTCAAGGCGTTCTGTGACTACGTTGCCCAGACTGTTTCGCAGCCACCCGCGCCCGCACCTGTCGAGCCTGCTTCTGTTCCCCCTGAGCCGTCATCCGATCCGCCCGAGGCGCCAGCAACGCTCATCGCGGATATTGCTGCCATCCACCGGGACCCTCGATTCCAAGACTTGCCGCCTCCTGTGCTCGTGGCGCTTGGCAATGCCCGGATCGGACAGGGCGGCTATCGGAAGCGGATGCTGCGCTTGTGGGACGCTCGGTGCGCCCTGACGGGATGCGCTATCGAGGAGGTCCTAATTGCCTCGCACGCGCGCCCGTTTGCCCTGTGCGACACCGTGACCGAGTGCCTGGACGAATACAACGGGCTGCTGCTGTCGGCCAACATCGACCGCCTTTTCGACAGTGGGTTGATCGCCTTTCAGAATGACGGAACGGTGCTGTTCAAGGCCGGGGCTGGGCTCGCTGAACTTGTTCAAGCGGATCGATTGCGATCTGTACACCCCCGGAACGCACCTTACCTGGCCTGGCACCGCAAACACTTCGGGTTCGAGTAGGACTTGGCGGTTTGACCAGTGGTGGATGGCGGTTTCGGCGTTTGGAGATAAGTTTTCTGCCAAGGCGATCCGCTCAAATCCATTCGCAGCGTTCGCGTTTGGGGCCTTGCTCGGTTGGGCTGAGAAGTTGCTTCCGCAGCGATTTGCCATCGCGGAAACTGTTCATTTATTCCCGATTCGGGTGATCGAGTGCGGTGAGAATCTCGTAGCCGAGCAAGTAGACTGAGCGCCTCGGCACCTGTTGGCGTCCGACTCAACCTAGCTACGGAGCCCTTCGAGCTTGCCACGCGACAGGCTGAACTGCTGGCGCAGCGTCTGCGCCTCCCGCACCACGTTCCGGACGTACGGCCATAGACGTTCACCGGCTGCAGTCAACACGACCGGCTGCCGGTCACGCATAAGCAGCTTGACCTACGTGATGTCCTCCAGTTCGGTCAAGGCATGACTGATTGCAGACTGACTGCGACTGAGCCGGTCGGCGGCTGCCGTAAGCGAGCCGAGCTCGACCACAGCGGCAAGTGCCTGCAACTGGGCAAGCGTCATCTAAACTCCTTGTACGGATACATGCATATCGCGCATGAAATGTCGAAACATCATGAATTATATTGAATGGACGCGACGGGAAGCCGCGCCGCGTCCGGGACGATTGGCGTCGTGCATGCGCCCTGAAAGGCAGCGCGCATGGGAATTTTAGGTCCGCTATCGCGAAGGCTGACTGGCTGCTGTGGGTTGTCTACTGCCCCTCATCGCCTCGGTCCGCGGCTTGGCACCCGGATTCGGTGCAGTTCCTGGATCGGCGTGACTCGATCGCAAGCCCGATCAAGTCACTTCGGCTCGCCGCGCATCTCGACTAGCGCGACTTTACGTCGCACGCGAACGAAAAAATCCGTTGCTTGACGGCACCCCGTCTAGTACGCGACCTTGAAGGTCGGCGAGTCCTCGGGGCGGCTCCGGCGCCGGTCATAGAGGCGGGTGGTGGCGATGTTCGCGTGACCGAGCCATTCCTGCACCTTCGCGATGTCGGCCTCGTGATCGAGCGCGTTGGTGGCCGCCGTCGCGCGCAGGCCGTGCACGCCGAGTCCCTCGACCGCGATCTTCGCTTGCGTCGCATACGCGCACACGACCTTGTAGATGCCGTCGGGGGTGATCGCTGCGCCGGCGGGCTGGCCATGACGGCGCTTCGCCGGCTGGAACAACGGCGCGGCTGGCGTGCCGCCATGGCCGGCCGCTTCCAGATACGCGTGAATCCGTTCGGCGGTACCCGGATGCAGCGGCAGGTCACGGAGCTTGTTCCCTTTGCCGTGCACGCGCAGGTGCAGCACGCCGCGGCGCGCGTGCACGTCGCGCACCAACAGCCGGCAGACCTCCTCACGGCGCAGGCCGTGATAGAGCAGCACCGACAGCAGCGCGCGATCGCGCCGGCCTTTCAGCGTGGTGGCATCGGGTGCGTCGAGCAGCGCGCGGGCCTGATGGTCGCCGAGCGCCGGCGTCTTGCCCTCGTGGCTATCGAGCTTCGGGCGCTTCGCGCCCTTCACCGGATTGGTGTCGACCGCGTTCTGCTCGCACAGGTAGTTGAACAGCGACGACAGCGCGGCGAGCTTGCGGCGGATCGTGGCGCCGGTGAGCGCGCGGCCCTCGAGCGTGGCGCGCCACGCGAGCACGTGCGCGCGCGTGACGGTGCGGAATTCCGCGGGCCGCACAATGCCGGTGAAGGCCATGAACTCGTGCAGGTCGGCGCGGTATGCGCGCCGCGTGTGTGGGTTGTCGAGATTGGCGAACCACTCGGCCTCGGGCGGCACGGCCGCGAGGGCGTGGAACTGCGCGGCGGTCAGGCGGCGTTCGCCGTCGGGCGTCGCGGGCAGCGAGGGCGTCGGCGGAGTCGGCAGCATGGCGGGCTCACAGCAGCCGCAGGTGGCGGATCCGGCCAATGTCCGGCGAACGCTCGCAAATCAGGGCCGCAATGAACTCAGGCAGCAGCGCGCGCGGCACGGTGGCCGGCACGCCGGTGACGAGCTGCGAGGCGACCTGCGCGACGAACGCGTCGGGCGAGGTCCTGAAGCTATGTTCGTCGCTGACGCGATAGTCCATGGGACGCTCCGGATCACGTCCCGACGATACTCTTGATAACAGCGGGTTATCAAGAGCAACGGACCGCTCCGGCGCAGCCCGCCCACGGCCGCTGCCCGGTCGTCCGTGCTCCATCACTGGCGCAGTCGACGTCGCCTGTTCGACCAGGGCCTCGGCGAAACGGGCCTGGCAGGTCTGGCGTGCGATTAGGCGTTCGCGCAGGTCCGCGCATAGTCGGCGCAGCCCTTCAACGCGCGCGCCGATGCGGGCCTGTTCGGCAACGGGTGGTAAAGGACTCGACAAGCGTTCCACGTCACCAACGCGAAGAGGCTTCACTGTCGATTTGATAGCCGACGGCGTCACCTCGGAACTCGAGGTCGCTGAACGGCAAGGCGGTACGGAGGAATTCCGAACCGTACCGCGGGCCGTAGGCGCCGTCGTGGAAAGCGCGTGTCAGGCGGCGGCCGGCCGGGCCGCTCCGGGCAAGCTCGTCGACCAGATATTTCGCGTCGACGAGCTTGCGGATCTCGTCGCGTCGCTCGGAGGAAATGCCATCATCAACCGGATCGAGGAAGGGGGCGGTGCTTGCACTCATCTTGTTGCTCCTTTGTCGGGCGGCTCTCAGACGGCTGATCGATTAGTAGGTCGGCGCGAAGCAGACGCGACTACCTCGTCAGAGCGCGTCACTGTTGATCCGCCAAATCTGGCCGAGGCCCGCGGCGTCGCAAAGCAACGCCCACGCGGCATACGGGATCAAGCTTTCCTGGCTGATCCATTTGCGAATCTGCCGGCCATCGCTTTTGCCAGAGAGTCCTAGGTACGCCTCGGCCTTGCGGCCGCTCATGCCGGCGCGCCGTACGATCTCTTGAATTTCGGCACCTGTCGGGCGGCTCCAGTACAGCGCAGGCTGCAGGCACTCGCGTCGAATTTCGAGATGGGTGGTGGGACTCATGGTTTCACTTGTACGTCGTTAAAAAAAACATGCCGATGATGATGCCCGTGTCCAGCGTAGCGACGCTGAATCCGGAACGCAGTTGCTCGGTTTCCCGCAGCTTGCGCCGGAGTTCGCGGCCACGATCGCACGTGGCTTTATTCCGTGCCCGGCGCTCCGCTTCGGCGCGGGCGGCCTGCACTTCGTCGCAATACGGATCGAGGCCGACTGCGTAGATCCGGGCGGCGGCGCTGCGCATGCCTGCACGAGGAGGCCGAGAAGCCGCCGCACGAAAATTCCGAACAAGGAGTAGATTCCCTTCCGGAGCCACGCCTGCGTCGCCACGTAGAGATTGGCGAGCCGGGGTTCGTCTGAATCAGCGTGACGCCGAGTGCCTGTTCAATGGCTGTCGCCAGCGGCATGGCGAAATGCTGGATGACCTGGTCGACGATCGGCGCGCCGATCGTGCCCTGGCAGAAGCGAATGGCCTGATAGGCGACGGCCAGGCCGAGCCCGGTACCTGCCAGTTCGCTCGCCGCGGCGAGGTATTTCTTGCTCACATGCCCCCCTTTTACAGCCCCGGTCTTGCGACCGGGACCTGCCAATCCAGCCCCCACGGCTGACGCCGTGGGGGAAACACGCTCGCCCCGCGATCACTTCGCGATCGCGGGGCGAGCTTGACGACCCCGGGTGGGCCGCCCAGGCCTCACCGAATCGTCCCTGCGCTTCGCTTCGGGCCGGGCCTCTCCCCACGCTACGCGTGGGTCCCCGTGTCCCTCGATTCGGGCGCGACGGCGCGCGCGAACCCGCGGCGATCCGTTGCCCCCGGGCTTGCAGGAACGAGTGTCGATGGATGCGACGCCAGCGCACTGCGGACGCCCGGTCGCGAGACCGGGCGCTCTATTATCGGTTAATCGATCGCCCGGAAAATCTCCCGGTGTTCCGGATGGTGTGCCGCGAACTCGCGCAGCAAATGGTAACGCTCGATATGGACTTCCTCTCCGAAGGTTTCCGCCATATGGCACAGCGCGAACAGCGTGACGACGATCCCGAACGCTTCGATGCCCATCTCGCCCGCGTAGCTGTTCAGGTGCCAGCATACCGACACCGGTGCGGCGATCTCCGGCGCGAGATAGAAGCCGCCGTTGGACAGGCGGAAGAACTGCCAGTGTCCGCCGTTGTACGTGCGGCAGAGCCGACGCGCCCACTCGAACACGTAGCTCTCGCCATGCAGGTAGCGCATGCCGAAGTAATGCGGCAGAAAGTGCATGCGCTGTTCCTCGACGACCAGTTCCGAGTGGATTTCCACAACATTTTGTTCCACGGTATTTCTCCGGTAAGCGGCCAGGGCAGGAGGCTCGGCCTAATTAAAATAATAGGCCAAAAAGGCCTAACGTGCAAATATATATGTTGAATTAAAGGCCTATAAGGCCTAATATTGAAGCTAGGCCATGCACTTCGCAGCGGCCATTTACCGGAGAAAACCGTGATTGAAATCGCAACGAACGCAGTTCCCGCGCTCGAGGCCTTCGCGCCGATCCAGTACGTGCCGCTCGGCACGCTACGCGTGTCGCCGCGCAACGTCCGCAAGAAGCCACCCACCCGCATTCGCGAACTGGCCGAGGACATCGCAGTCAGCGGCCTGTTGCAAAACCTTGTCGTGCATGTCATCGACGGCGAACGGGAGCATCACGGCGTCTGTGCCGGCCAGCGCCGACTGGCTGCGCTGGACTTGCTCAAGAGCGAAGGCCGCGCGAAGGACGGCGACTTGATCCCGGTTCGCATCGTGTCGGAGGGCGAAGCGTTGGCGACGTCGCTGATCGAGAACGCGGAACGCGAGGATATGCACGTGGCCGATCAGTGCGACGCATTCAGGCAACTGGTCGCGGAGGGGCGCTCCATCGGGGATATCGCAGCGCGCTTCAGCGTCGCAGAGCGGGACGTGCGACGCGCGCTGAAGCTGGCGAACGTGTCACCGAAGCTGATCGACGTGTTCCGCGATGACGGCATGACCTACGAACAGGTGTGCGCGCTCGCGTTGAGCGACAACCATGAACAGCAGGGGCGCATCTGGTTCGACGCGAAGCAGTCGTGGCAGCGCACGCCGTCGCAGATTCGCGCCGTCATCACACAGGAGGAAACGAGCGCCAACGACAACCCACTCGTCGCTTTCGTCGGGCTGGATGGTTACGAGGCCGCCGGCGGCTATGTGCGTCGCGATCTGTTCAGCGACGCGAAGAACAACGGTTATATCAACGACCTCGAATTGCTGAATCGACTGGCGCTCGAAAAGCTCAGTGCGATCGCGGTCGACATCGGCGCGGAGGGCTGGTCATGGCTCGAAATCAACGTGCAACGCGATTCACTGCAACTGGCGAAATATGGCCGTTTGCGTCCCGAGCATCGGGAATTCACGCGCAAGGAAAAGGCCGAGTTCCGCAAGCTCGAAAAGGTGCGCGACGAAGCGCAGGCGGCGCTCGACGCCTACTACGACGCGGAGGACGAGCAAGAGGACGACGCGAAGCGCGAAGCGCTGGAGGCGGCCGCGCAGGACGCCGATGCGGCGGTTGACGCCTACGTAGAACGGCGCAACGCGTGGACGGACGAACAGAAGGCACGCGCGGGCGCGTATCTGTGGCTCGACTACGCGGGCGGGCTGCAGATTGAGCGCGGTCTCGTCAAGCCGCAGGAAAAAGCTGCCGCGAAAGAGGCGGGTGTCGTCGGGGCCGAAGCGTTCACGCCGGAGAAAGTTAAACCGCTGCACGGCGAGACGCTGTGCGAACGGCTGACGGCGCATCGCACGGCGGCGGTGCAGGCCGAACTGATGAAGCAGCCGACCGTCGCGCTGGCCTACCTGATGTTCGCGATGGCGCCGCGCGTGTTTCCGGAGCAGTTCGAGGCCCGCGCGACGGACGCCCTTGAGGCCCAGTTCACATCGATGCACGAGCGGCTGCTGCGCGTGGCCGACGACATGACCGACAGTCCGGCGTGGCAGTTCATCGACGGCGAGCGCGAAAAGTGGCGCGCCATGCTGCCGACGAAGGTTCGCGACCTGCTGCCGTGGCTGCTGTCGTGTTCCGAGGACGTGCTCGCGAACCTGTTCGCGTTCTGCGTGGCCACGACAGTCAACGGCTTGAGCCGATGGGACACCGAGCACCACGTGAACACGCTGGCCGACACGCTCGGGCTGGACATGACGGGGTACTGGAAGCCGACCCGCGCCAGCTACCTGAACCACGTCTCAAAGCAGCGCATCATCGACGTGGTGACGCAGGCTGTCTCGGCCGAGGCAGCCGCGCCGCTGGCGAGCCTGAAGAAGGGCGACGCGGCAGCCGCCGCCGAATTGCGGCTCGCGGACAGCGGCTGGCTGCCCGAAGTGCTGACCAATCGCGACACGCCAACGACGTGGGAGGGTGACGACGCCGAGGACGGCGACGACGAAGCGGCCGAGGCGATGCAGGACGCCGCCTGACGCCTTACTTGCGTTGCATCACGACGACCCCGCTCAGGCGGGGTTGTCCTTTTGGGGCGGCACCGGATCGAAGGGGTTGGGCCACAGGCTTTTAACCACGGCTTCTGCGCGCGCACTCCGTTGTTCAGGCGTCAACAGGCGCTTTTGTTCGCGTGTGAGTTGTGCGGTGAGCCAGTCGTCAGGGAGCTTCGCGCCGACGGGCGCAATCGAGCGGCGCTCGCGCGCGGCGGGAGGCGTGGTCGCCGCGTCTGGGGCGGTGTTGCTGGCGGGCGCTGGTGCGCGGGCCGCTGCCGGGTTCGGCGCTTCCTCCGCCTGGCTGACTGCCGGGTCAGTTTCCGGGCGCGGCGCGGCCGAGCGGCGCACGAGGCCGCGTTCTTTGCGAATGCGGGCCAAGGTTCGCACGAAGGTTTTGAAGGTCATGACGAGGCCGTTCCGGGCGAGGATTTCCAGCACGTCAACGCGCCGGACACCAGAGGCGATGGCGGCCTGCACGTCGTCGAAATGATCGCGCAGGCGAGCGGCGGCCGGGCGGCGGTCGCTGGCGGCGATGGCCCGGAGTTCGGCGGAAATGCTGGCGGGAGCGTACATGGACGGTCGTCAAATCGGTGATCGTGAGCCGATTATGACCGATGCAGCCGCCACCGTCATCCATACGTCGCTGTCCGGCCATCGGTAGATCATCACTTCGACACTGATTGACCACCCTTTGGTCAGCTATCGACACCTTGTTAGCATCGACTTGTCACCTACGCGTCATCTCCATTTGTTCGGCCCGGTGCGTCGAGGCACGACAGATATGTAAACGGAAATGCTGACGCATTCCCGTTTCCCTATCCGGTGCTCCAAGGGGATGCCCCTTGGAGAACCCGGCCGGCTCCGCCGGCGGCGCATCACCGCGCCATGCGTGGTGATGCGTGCGCGCAACGCGCGCACCGCTTCGCTCGTGGCGAAGAGATGCGGAAGCGGCGGTACGTTGGAATGGTGTCGACTCCGCGTCAGGGCGTGCGGAATACACAGCAGACTTCATGAAGCGGAACTGCACGAGCAATGCCGATAAGCTGACGCGGTCTCGCGTCTCGAAGGCTACGACCCGAGCGAATTCGAGCAGCAGCGGAAGGTCACCAACCGCGCCGATCCGGCTATGTCCGCAAATGAAGGGTCCGATAGTAAGCGCTATGTTACCCTTCATTTCGGCGCGGATCGGGGCAGGGCATGTGGATCGCTCACACAACTAATCTATGGTCCGCCCCGTTCTGTAACCCTGATGCTTGATGTCAGGTTGGTTTGCCGTCTCGATAGGAGTCGGGCTGTCGTCCCGCGTGAACTGCACAGCCCTTCCGGCGCGGTAATCTACAGTCTGCGCTACGTCGAACTAGCGCAGTTGTTCCAGCATCTGGTAGTACCACATCCCCGCCGCCAGCAGCGGATTGCCGATCAGATGCCCCATCGGTACGCGGATATGCCGGCATGCGGCAAAGGTGTCGAACCGTTCGATTGTGCCGGTGATCGCTTCGGCCATCATTTCGCCCATGATGTGGCTTGTCGCCACCCCGTGGCCCGAGTAACCCTGGCAGTACCAGACGTTATCCGACAGCTTGCCGAGCTGTGGAATCCTGTTCACGACAATCCCCATCGCGCAGGTCCACTCGAAGTCAATTTTCACGCCTGTCAGCTTCGGGAAGGTCCGTTCGATGCAAGGCCGTAATTCAGCCGCCACATCGCGCGATTCACGCCCTGAGTAATTCGCTCCGCCGCCGAACAGCAGGCGGCCGTCGGCGGTCATCCGGTAGTAGTCGAGTACGAAGCGGCAGTCGTACACGGCCAGATCCTGCGGGTTGATCTCGCGCGCCAGCTCGCCGAGCGGCTCGGTGGCGACGATGCCGCCCATCGCCGGAAAAATCTTGCCTTCGAGCTGTTTCTTTTCGAGCTTGTGATGGACGTCGCCCGCGAGCAGGATCTGCGTCGCGTGGATGCGCCCGCGCGAGGTGACGACCGCGGGCTTAGCGCCATGCACGATGTCGACGACCTCGGAATGCTCGTAAATCAGCGCCCCGAGACTTTCTGCCGCGCGTGCCTCGCCGATGCACAGGTCGAGCGGATGCGCGTGCATGTTGCGCGTGTTTTTCAGTGCGGCCAGATACAGATCGCTGTCCAGATGCGCCTGCACGCCCGCGCGATCGAGCAGTTCGACCGACGCGCCCATGCCGCGTCGCTGCGCTTCGTCGAAGCTGTCCTGCAACTCGCGCAGATGGGCCGGCTTCATCGCCGCGTGCAAATGGCCGTGCTTCAGATCGCATTCGATGCCGTACTTGCGCACCCGCGATTCGATGATCTCGTGGCCACGCCAGCGCAAATGCCAGATGAAGTCGTCGACCTCGTTGCCGAGCGTCGCGCGCATCTGCTTGCGCATGGCGGTGTCGCCCGACAGGCTGCCGGTGATCTGCCCGCCGTTGCGCCCGCTCGCACCCCAGCCGATCTTGTTGTTCTCGACGATCGCGACTTTCAGCCCGCGCTCGGCGAGTTCGACCGCACTCGCCACGCCGGTAAAGCCGCCGCCGATGATCGCGACATCGACGCTCTGTTCGCCTTCGAGCGCCGGATAGTCGGTCTCGTGCCGGATCGTCGCGGCGTAGTAGGAAGGGCTGCGCTCGGGCGCAGCCGCATTCAGGCGGAGTGCAGTATTCATGAGGGATTCCCGATTAGGTTTCGATCAAGCCTGGTTCAGATACCAGCGCCAGTCCTGTTCACCGACTTCGCCCATGAACTGCCGGTACTCGGCGCGTTTGATCGCGAGGAACACCTTGAGGAATTTCGCGCCGAATACATCCTTCGCCCAGTCCGAGCGTTCGAGCGCGTTCAGGGCGCTGAGCCAGTCGGTCGGCAGCAGCGTGATGGCTTGCGCGTAACCGTCGCCTTCGACCGGTGCGCCCGGATCGAGCCGTTCGCGAATGCCGTGATGCGAAGCCGCAAGAATCGCCGCCGCCGCGAGATAGGGATTCGCGTCGGCGCCGCAGACGCGATGCTCGACATGCCGGCTCGGCGCGGGGCCGCCCGGCACGCGCAGGCTGACCGTGCGGTTATCCACGCCCCAGGTCGGTGTGAACGGCGCGTAGCTGTTCGCCTGGAAGCGGCGATACGAGTTCGCGTTCGGGCAGAACATCAGCATCGAATCGAGCAGGCCGTGCAGCATGCCGCCAACCGCCTGACGCAGCAGCGGCGTGCCGGCTTTGTCTTCGGACGCGAACAGGTTGTCGCCTGCCGCATTGGCGAGGCTGACGTGCATGTGCATGCCGGACCCGGCAATGTCCGCGAACGGCTTCGCCATGAAGCACGCGTTCATGCCGTGCGCGTTGGCGACGCCCTTGACGATGCGCTTGTAGCGCACCGCCTGATCCATCGCTTCGAGTGCCGGGCCGTGTTCAAGCGTGATTTCGACCTGGCTGGGCGCGTATTCGGAAATCGCGGTGCGCACCGGAATCTGCTGATCGCGGCAAGCGCCGTACAGGTCCTTGAGGAACGGCTCGATCTGTTCGAGTTCGCGCAGGCCATACACCTGGGTCGTTCGCGGACGGTCGCCGTCTGTATCGAGCGCTGGTTGCGGACGGCCTTGCGCATCGCGCTTCGCATCGAGCAGATAGAACTCGAGTTCGCACGCCATCACCGGATGGAAATCGTCGGCTTGCAGATCGTCGACGATGCGCGCGAGCAGTTGCCGGGGATCGGCGACGCCCGCGGGCAGCCCTTCCACAGGATGCATCTGCACCTGGACGGCGGCGGTCGGCATCTTGCGCCACGGCAGACGCACGAGGCTGCCCGGCAGCGGATACGCCCGGCAATCGATGTCGCCGACGTCCCACACGAGACCGCTGTCTTCGGTGTCGTCGCCGTTGATGGTCAGGTTCATGATCGCGCTCGGCAGGGGCCGGCCGCTGCGGTACACTGCGAGCAGTTCCTCGCGATGCAGCAGCTTGCCGCGCGGCACACCGGCGGCGTCGACGATAAACAGTTCGATCAGATCGATGTCGGGATTGTTGGCGAGGAAAGTCAGGGCTTCCTGTTCGTGGGCGAATGGCATGTCGGTCTCTCTTTGCGCATGAGCGCGTGCGAGGTCCTCCGCGATCGGCGCGGAAGAACAAAAGTAGGGTGTGCCGCGCGAAGGCGCAGCGCGGGGTTCAGCTCGAACGAGCCGGGACAGGGCGGCGCAGCGGAGGCCGCGCGTGGCGGCAGTGCCAGATCGCCCAGAACGCGAGGATCACGTTCAGCAGCGGGTTGAGCCGCGCCGCGTCGACGCGCGTACGCGCGCACGCCTGATCGGCGTGACGGTGGCGGCGTAATGACGGATAGGCTGGCTTCATGGCGGTTGGGTTTGGCCTTCGGGCTGCGTGTGCTGTGGGCTAGCGCAGGCACCTCCGGTAGTTCATCATTTGCGCAATGCGTGAGCCGGAACAGACAATGTTGCGCAGGCTCTGGTGCAAATAGGTGAGCGGATTGATGAGTGTCCTATAGGCAGGATACCTTATCGAGCGGACAGGACCGCATTCCATACGACAGGCGCAGCGGCGTCCTTGAGACCGAACTTCGCGAGATCGAGCTGGCCCTTGCGAATGCGATGCGTCAACTCGATGCCTGAATCGTGGTCGCGGCGCTCCTGAACCGTTTGAATCCAAGCATCACCTTCGTTCTGGATTTGATGTGACGGTGGTTGCACTTCGATCAGGTTATTCAGATATTTTGAGGACCGGACCTTCGTGACTTCGGGTAGCAGACCATCGGCCTTCATTTCGCGCACCGCGCGGTGCGCGGCCGCATAGCCGACGAGCGTGATGGTCTCCGGCGACTGGCCCTGATGCCTGATGGCTTTGTTGAAAAAAGCTTTGGCCGCAGCCACGTCGCGCCGCGCCCTGAGCATGAAGTCCACCGTCTGGCCAGCCTGATCCACCGCCCGGTACAGATAGACCCATCTGCCGCGAATCTTCAGATAGGTCTCATCGACATGCCACGAGCGGCCCGCAGGTGCGGCAAAGCGGTTCCAGCGTTTGACGAACTCGGGCGTATAACGCCTCACCCAGCGCAAAATCGTCGTGTGAGCCAGCGCCAAACCCCGTTCGGCCATCATCTCCACCAGATCGCGCAGGCTGAGCTTGTAGCGCAGGTACCACCGAACACACAGAATGATGATCTCCCGATCAAAATGGCGTCCTTCGAACAACTCCTCCAGACTTTTCAGCTTGCTCATCGCGGGTCATCAGTTCGTTTTGCTCCGACAACTCTAACCGATTCGCCGACCCATTTGCACCAGAGCCGTCTTTTTCATCACGACATGTTACGCGACCCGCTCAGCAACGTGACAACGCCCTTCGCGCTCTGCTCAGGCGAAGCGAATCACGCCGAAGGCTTCCGGCATATGGAAGTTGAGTTCCGGCACCGGCTGCCATGAGGCCCAATGAGGGTGTGAGCTCTCATCGGCACATTTGAACAGATTGCAGCGCCAGGCCTGCCCGGCCGGCAAGCCCAACGGCCCGACGTACTCTTCGAGTAAGCTGAAGGGCAAAAAGAACTGCAATGACCACTCGGTAGGTTCGCTCAGTTCAGGTTCTACAACAGGGGGCAAGGTTGTACGAATAGCCACTTGCTTCCCTTGCTCTGGAGTCAGCTTAACGAACTCCTTGAAGCCGGTCGGCACCCGCTCGGCGTTGGTAATGTAGTAGCTGAGCAGGGTGCCATTACCACTTATCTCCAGACTCAAGTAGCCATTGCGTTCTCGCTGCCCGGCTTTGGGGTGAAAGTAAACTTCAACGCAACTGTCCTTGCACACCCGGTCCTGAAACTGGGTGTGTACGCAGCGTACATAGCGATCCTGGACGCGAAAGATGCCGTGAATGCCGGCAGCGCTATAGAGCAGCTTGGCCTCGGTAATAGGCCGGTGATGGGTGCTTTCCTGGCGAAACTGGTCGATAGTGATCACTTTGGCCTGTTGCCACGTCGGGGACCACCAATCCGCAGTTAAGGCGGCTGGTTCAGCCAGATAGTTCACTCGATATTCCATGTACTGATTCCTGTTGTGTTTTATCGGCCTGGCCCAATGCAAGAGCGCAACGTGGTCGGGTCGCGCGTAAACCCATAAATGTGCAGCGCTAGAAGCTTTTCACTGCCGGCAATATGGAAGCTAACGCATCGGCTTGGGCAGTCGTGAGGCTGAGAGGCTGCGTGAATAGCTGGCTTCTCCTGAGTGGCGATAAGGAGCAGGAAGGGGCTCCTTATCGTGCAAGGCTCACGCACCCAGGATCACGTATACCTTTCGTACTTCCGAAAGATTCTCCCAGGTGCCCTTGAATCCGGCCGCCACCACGAAGGTGCTTCCAGGTCCAAAGTCTCTGCTCACTCCTTCGGCATCAGTCAGTCGAACGTTGCCTTCGAGAATGTGGCAGAGTTCGTCGTAGTCGCAATCGCAAAGCTCTTTGTGGGAGCCGGCCTCCCAGACTCCGGCAGTGAAATTCTTCTGCGGGTTGGTGAAATGGCGCCAAGTTTGGCTGCGGTAAGGAGCCTCGACGATTGCTGGGTCAGTGATGTCGCGAACCACGGCTTCAACCGGACCTGCGGCAAAGTCGGTGACATGGGCTGGCATCTTGTTCATGAGTATTCCTTATTGTTGGATGTGAGTTTGATCAGGAGTCGAAGCCCACGCCAAAGGCGTCCATGGTTCGCAGTAGCAGATTGCGTTGCCCGGTCTGATCCTCCCGCTCCAGGCCGCGTTGGGCGAGGCTTACGGCGATGTAACGGATGGGCTCAGGAGGAAAGCGCACAGGTGCGCGATTCAGCATTTTCAAGGCTGTGCGTTCGGTCTTCTGGCCAGCGAGCAGATCGAGCATTGTCGCGGCAGCGAAACGGCTGGCAGACACGCCTTGGCCCGTGAATCCCAGTGCGTAGGCGATTCTCCCATCAGCATCGCTGCCAGTGAACAGGGTTGTGCGCGCGGAAGAATCGATGATGCCGCCCCAGGCGTGACTGAACTGAATGTCCTCGAGTTGCGGGAGGGTTTGAAGGAACTGCTCCGCCAGCCGAACGAAAGTTTCCGGTCGGTGAGTCAGGCCTTCATCAAGCTTGCTCGCAAAGGGGTAAATGGCGTCGTATCCGCCCCAAAGAATGCGGTTGTCCTTCGTCTTCCGCCAGTAATGGAACTGGTTGCCCGAATCGGCAATGCCGTAGCGGCCTTGCCAACCGATGAGTTTCAGTTGTTCGTCGCTCAGCGGCTGGGTGGTCAGGGCGTAGTCATAGATCGGGATAACCTTGGACTTCAGGCCCGGTAGCAGCGACGTGAAGATATTGGTCGCCAGTGCTACCTTGTCCGCCTGAACGACACCGTAGGAGGTCTCCAGCAGGAGGTCATCAGTGCGTTGAACGAGCTTCGTAACTGGAGAGTGCTCGTACAACTCGATGTCTTGTTCCCGACAGGCTCGACGTAGTTCCCGCACCATTTTCGCCGGGTTCAGCAGCGCGTAATTGGGCTCGAACAAGCCTGCCGCATAGGCGGGGGAGTCCAGGTACGCTTTTAGTGCTTTCCCTTCCAGGTACTGGCAATCAATTCCAAAGCGCTGATACTTCTTCTGCAAGGCTTGAAGGCCCTCAATCTGCCAAGAAGTTGTGGCGACGCTGAGCTTGCCCTCACGTTCAAACTCGGCGGCCAGCCCGAGTCTCTCGATGTCCTGCTGCAGCTCATTGAGGTTTTGTCGCCCCAATCGGATGAGCGTCTCGGCTTCATTCGGCCAGCGCTTGAGCGCGTTAGACACCCCGTGAGAAATGCTCGGTGCGCAGAAGCCACCATTGCGACCGCTCGCCGCGCCACCGCACACCTGCGCCTCGATCAGCACAATCCGCTTGTGCGGATAGCGCTGGCGTGCCAGCAAAGCCGTCCACAAACCAGTGAATCCACCTCCCACAATGGCAAGATTGCAGCGCACCTCACCAACCTGTCGTGTGAAGGTGTGCGGTGGACCTTCGGCATCCAGCCAATAAGGCCGGGGAATGGCATGCTTGAGGCTGGCAAGTGCGCGTTGGGTCATATCGACGTTTTCATGTTGGAGTGGCTATAGGCTCGGTAATCGGAGGATGGCGCGTGCAGCGACCTCGGTACCGTGTGAAGACTGCATGGTGGAGCTTGACTGCTGCAGGCGCCGGTGCATGGCTTTGTCCTCCAGCAGTTGCTCGATGGCGCCCGGCAGGGCGGAAAGAGGATTTTCGAAGCGCGGCAGATATCGACCGACACCAGTCTCTTCGGCGCGCCGGGCATTATCGTGACCGTCCCAGCAATACGGGATGATTATCGAGGGCAGGCCGAAATAGAGAGCCTCGCAGAAGCTGTTGTTGCCGCCGTGATGAACGAACAACTGACATTCGCGAAGGGTTGCGGGCTGTGGGAACCAGCTGTCCAGATAGACGTTGTCAGGCACTGACTCATACTGGTCACGATAGGCGCCAACGTTGATCAGGAAGCGATATGGGAGGGATGCAACCACGGAGATCAGTCGCTTCATCATACCCACGTCTGCGGCACCAAGACTGCCGAAACTGATGTAAATCAGCGGTGCATCGTTGCACTGCGGAAACGGCGGCACTACGTAGGGGGCTTCGCGGCGCACGCAGCCCTCAAGATAGACAAAGCGCGTCGGGTCGAGCGGATGTTGCCTCGTGTAACGGACAGGCGTGGGCGACAGCAGCAGGTTGAGCCAGGGCGACTCTTCAAGAAATATTCCGGGCGGGCATGGGCTATGCCCTTGGCTTTCGACAAACCGAGAGAGTCGGGCGTGAGCCGGGGCGACCGCTTTGATATAGCGCTGCCAGTAAGTGGCGCAGCCCATCGCATCGGACGCGCTGGCACCTGAGAGGTAGGGGGGCACAGCCGGATCGGGCAGTTCGGTCTCGGCGCACGAAATCACCCGCACCCAGGGACATCCGGCCTTCGCGATAGCTGGAAACATCACCACGTTGTCGAGCACGATAGCATCCGGTTTGAGTCGAGAAAGCAACTGCTGAAGCGGCCTTTCGGCTTCGACCACGGTATCGATGATCGCTTCCCAGGCCGGGGCGACGTAGCTGTCGATCTGGTCCAGTGGCGTCTGATCGAAGTAAGGGATGTTGCGCTTGATAAATCGTTCCCAGTAATGCTGGTGCTCTTCTGCCGACAGAGGGCTATCGACCAGCAGTGGGTACTCGGTAAAGCCGTACTCGGCAAACAATCCCTGGAAATGTTCGTGGCAGATGAATACAGGGCGAGCACCCTGCTCGCGCAATGCCTGAGCGATGCCAATGCAGTTCAGCGCGGCGCCGAAACTGGCTTCGGGGAATAGGGCAATGAGTCGTTCTCTGGGCATGATCGCAAATTTTCCCTGGTCGGGGAGCGTGAGGCTCCGGCCGGCCTGTCTGTTAATTGTACTTTTTTTTTCAAAAAAACATAGCGATTTGATGGGGCTCTGCTTCGCTGCCTCCGCCCAAATGCCGGACGCAATGGCGTCGGCGAGCATGGCATGCTCGTCAGAACACGGCCATCGGGGGATGTTACAAGGCTCAACGGCGTTGGTGGAAGGCCTGGGGGATGCCGCGATTGGCGGTCTGTGGGCGCTGCGCGACTGAAAGGCGCAGGTGCAGGCGCAGCAGGTCGGCGGCAATCTCAAGCTGGCCGCGTTCGATGTGCTCGATGATTCGCAGGTGCTCGCGTAGAGACTCTTGCAGCCGATGCGCGCTTACCATTGGCAGCAGGTTCGGCAGGCGTCGCAGTCGTTGATGATGCAGCAGTGCGTCACCAACGAATCGATTGCCGCAACAGGTGGCAATCATTTCGTGGAAGCTGATGTCCAGCTCGCGAAACTGCCCGATATCAAACTCCTCTATGGTGGCTCGCAGCAGCTGCTCGGCCCCGTCGCGGAGCAGCGACAGACGCTGGCGGTCTACCTCAAATCCCGGTGCAAGAAGGGCTTCGGGCTCCAGCACCATTCGGTAGCGCAGGCTTTCATCTAAGGCGGCGAGGTTGTCCAGCAGTGGCCGGAACTGCCACGACTGGCCTGGGCCTCGCTCAACGACTTGGTCCTCGCTTAGCTGGGCAAGAACCCTCTGGGCCGCGGGGCGGCCAATGCCATAGCGACGCATGATTTCGCTGATGCTGACGCTGTTGCTTAGGCGCCCGGCCATGCGATCCCGCAGCACTGAAGCAACGAGCTCCTCTTCCTCAGCCTGCGGCAGCGTCGGACTCAGTGCTAGGCCCGCCGGGTCGGCCAGGAGAGCGTAGCCGCGTCCGGCCTGGTGGTCGGCCATGCCTTGCTCGACCAGGACGTTTAAGCCAGCGCGGATCAGTGTCCGGGAAACCTGGAAGGTGCGAGCGAGCTGCTGTTCTGACAGGGCGTCGCCTGCCCCCATGCCGTTTTCCTGGATGAGCTCGATGATCCGCCTGGCTAGCTCCAGGTGGTTCGTCCGGGGCTTTTTCTCTGTGGTCTTGCTCAATGCGTGGGTTCTCAGTTGGGGCGCGAAGTACTTTATGCCACAGCATTGCGCGGCCAACAACGAGCAGAAAACAGTTGACACGCCATTTTGGGTTTTTTATCGTAAAAAAAGACATGCAGCTGATGCGATTTTTGCTGCCTTCAAAACAACAGGCAATCGTTAGGTGCGCCTCATGAACAGAAGCAGAGCCCTGCTGTACGCAGTCCTTACCCTGACCACCGCCCTGGCCACTCCTTTGGTGCAGGCCAAGGACTTGGCGATATCCATCTGGGCCAATTGCATGGCCCCGCATGCGCTGGAGAAATTCCAGAAAGCCATCCTGTCCCGTTAAGCCACAACACGAACAATTGGAGCTCAGATCATGAGTGAACAGAAAGTAATCGCGTTCTTCCCCGAGGCGGCCTACGGTCCGGCACTAAACTCCGTGGGCATCGCCCAGGCGTGCCAAGCGCTGGGGCACAAGGCCGTATTCCTGACCGATCCGGGCATGACCGGCGTGTACTCCGCATACGGCTTCGAGGAGCACTACGCGAACCTCTCCGAACCGATGCCGGCGGAGGAAATGGCACGCTATTGGAGTGATTTCGTCAACGGCCACATTCCCAACTTTCGCAAGGAACCGATCGACCAGATCGACAACTACGTGAAGGAGTGTTGGGCAGCGATCGTCGAGACCAGTAAGTGGGCGCAGAGGGAGCTTCCGGCAATTCTCGACAAGATCAAACCGGATCTGATCTGCGTCGACAACGTCATTCTCTTCCCTGCCATCAAGCAGTACGGCAAACCCTGGGTGCGGATCATTTCCTGCTCGGAGAACGAGGTGGAAGATCCGGACATTCCGCCGTACCTCTCCGGGATGAGCATCGATGACAAGGAAGGTCATGCGCGCTTCCGTGCCCGTTTCGAGGAAGTGATCAAGCCAATCCACGAAGAGTTCAATGCGTTCCTCGAGTCTTGTGGGGAGAAGCCGTATCCACTGGGCACCTTCTTCGAAGAATCACCCTATATGAACCTGCTGTTGTATCCGGATCCGGTGAAATTCGAGCGTCGGCACCCGCTGCCTACCGAGCGCTTCCACTACCTGCAGGGCTGCGTGCGCCAGGACAAACCCTACGAGATCCCGAAGTTCGGTGCCAACAACGACAAGCCACTGCTGTATGTCAGTTTCGGCAGCCTCGGCTCAGGAGACGTCGACCTGCTCAAGCGCCTGATTTCGGCCATTGGAAAGCTGCCTTATCGGGCACTGTTCAATGTTGGCGAGCACGTAGCTGAGTACACCGATCTGCCGGAGAACGTAATCGTTTCCAATTGGTATCCGCAGCCCTCGGTGATCTCGCAGGTCGATGCGGTTATTCACCACGGTGGGAATAACAGTTTCACCGAATGCCTGTACTTCGGCAAACCCGCCATCGTCATGCCCTACGTCTGGGACGGCCATGACAACGCCATGCGCGCCCAGGAAAGCGGTCACGGTTTCCGCATGCAGCGCTATGACTGGGGCGAAGCCGAACTGGCAGAAAAACTCGCGCTGTGTGTCGGGGATAAGGCCATGGCCGAACGACTGAAAAACACCAGCACCTACATGCGTTCGCGCAACGGCCAGCAGGACGCCGCGCGCATTCTCGATGGAGTTCTGAAAAATGCCTGAAGCTTGTCTCGATTCAAGTGCCCCGCATATCTACGGCGCCCGTGGCTACTCCGACTTGGTTGACTGGGGATACCAGTCCGACCCCGTCGACGGACGCTCCCATTCCAGCGGCCGGCTCCTGTTCAAGGGGCCTAACAACAGTCCGGAAACGGGCCTCTGGGTCTGCACCCCCGGTACCTGGCGTCTGTCGATCCCGCGGGATGAGATGTGTCACTTCCTGGCCGGTCGCGCGATCTATCGCAGCGACGACGGGGATGTGATCCATGTCAGTCCCAACACCCTGGTGATGTTTCCGGCCGGCTGGACCGGCGAGTGCGAGGTCCAGGAGATCTTGCGCAACGTCTACATGCTGGTCTGAACCAGCGTTTTTGTTCCGCCCACGGGGCGGGACTATTGAAGAGAGCGAGTGTTCGACTATGAAATCCCCCATCATCCACAACCCTCTGCAAGTCACCGAACTGAAGGACTGGGGCGTGATCCCGACCATGATCGAAGGCGAGTCGCGTGTTAGCGGTGTGGTCATGCACAAAGGCCCGGACGGCCAGTCCGAATGTGGTATCTGGCACTGCACCCCCGGTAGGTGGAATTGCCACGTGACGAGCGACGAGTTCTGTCATTTCCTCGAGGGGCGCTGCACCTACGTTCACGAGTCGGGTGAAGTTATTGAGATCACCCCCGATACCGCGGCCTTTTTCCCCAAGGACTGGAAAGGCGTGTGCACCGTTCATGAGACGGTGAAAAAAGTTTACATGATTCGGTGATGTCATGAGTCAAACTCTGAATTGCCCGCCGGTGCAGCAGGATGAGCGCGAAGTCGAGCGCGGGGCCTTCGTTGCTCGCCATTTGAGATTGCAGGCTTTGCCAGCCGATGCCTCGGCGCGACGTTACTTCCGTCTGGAAGGTGCTGGCATGCTGTTGATGGATTCGCCGCCGGCACGAGAACCGCTAACGCCTTATCTGCGGGTAGCCAAGTTGCTGCATCATCTCGGCCTTTCGGCGCCTACCGTGTTGGCCGCCGACGAGGCTGCGGGGTTAGCCCTGATCGAGGACTTCGGCCACAACACGTATACCCGCCTGATAGCGGCCGGCTGTGCCGAAGCGCCTCTTTATGAACTGGCCGTGGATTGTCTGGCCGAGCTGCATCGCGCACCAGCTGAGTACGGTGCGCTGCTGCCGGCCTACGATGCTGAGCACCTGTTGGAAGAATGTGCCCTGTTCATCGACTGGTATGTCCCACAGTTACTCAATGGGGCACCGTCTCCAGAATTGCGTGAGAGTTACCTTTCACTGTTCACTGGCCTGTGCAAGGACGTTGCGGGACGTCGAGAGGCCATAGTGCTGCGGGACTTCCACGTTGACAACCTCATGCTGCTTCATGGTCGGGATGGCGTGGCGGCCTGTGGCCTGCTCGACTTCCAAGACGCTTTGCATGGTGCGGCCGCGTATGACCTGATGTCGCTGCTAGAGGACGCTCGTCGCGATGTGCCGCAGGAGCTCCAGAACGCACTGATGCAACGCTACCTGGCGCAGCGCCCCGACCTGGATGAGAAGACGTTCTTGGCCGACTACGCGGTCCTCGCCGCACAGCGTCATGCCAAGGTCCTGGGCATCTTTGTTCGTCTTGCCCAGCGCGACGGCAAGCTCGGCTATCTCGACCACCTACCACGTGTGCTACGCCTTTTCAGTGAAGCGTTGGACCGACCAACCCTGCACCCACTGCGCGATTTTCTCGACGAGCGCCTGCCGGCCTGGCGACATGATATTCCCATTGTCGCTCTGAATACCCCGCATGATCGAACTCTTTGACTGCCTAGGAGATGCCATGAGCAACTTCAATTGCGACACCCCTCTGCGGTTTATCAACCCTGACTTCCAGGCCCCGGCTACCCGTCGCGTGCGAAGCATCATCGACCCCGCCTCCCTGCAGCAAGTCGGAACGATCGGGCTGTGCGAGGGCGACGACGTGCAGGTCGTCATCGAAGCCGCCAACGCCGCCTACCTTGGCTGGCGTAAAGTCGACGCCAAGAGTCGCGCCGCACTGTTGCACCGATTGGCCAACGCCATCGAGCAGGACGACGCACATAGGCGCGAAGTAGCGCAACTGATGGTTCTGGAAATGGGTAAGCCGTTTCCCGAGGCCATGGGCGAACTGGCCAACTGTGCCCCGATTTTCCGTTACTACGCCGAAATGGCCCGTGACGAGGCCGGTAAGGTCGCCGGTACCACTCAACTCGGTTCATTCCAGCATGTGCGCTATGAACCATACGGTGTCAGCGTGCACATCATGCCGTTCAATTTCCCGATCCTGTTGATGTGCTGGACGGTGGCCGCATCGCTGGCGGCTGGTAACGCCTGCATCGTCAAGCCGGCAGAAAGCACCACGCTGTGCACCCTGAAGTTCATGGAGCATTTCCGCGCACTGCCTGCCGGCCTTGTCTCCTGCGTACCGGGAGACGCCCAAACTGCCCAACTGCTGGTGCAGTCTGACCGGACGCACGCGGTCGCTTTCACCGGTAGCGTTGGTGCCGGTAAGGCGGTCGCTGTGGCTTGCGCCGAGCGGATGAAGCCGGCGGTTATCGAGGCTGGTGGGAGTGATCCGATGATCATCAGCGCTCACGCGCCGGTTGAGATCGCTGCCGCTGGCGCTGTGACCGCTGCTTTCCACTTGAGCGGTCAGATCTGCACTTCGGCCGAGCGTTTCTTCGTGGTCGAGGAAGTCCACGACGAATTCGTTGAGCGCTTTGCCGAGCGTACTCGCAAGCTGCGGATTGGCCATGGCCTGGAGCACAGCGAGATTGGCCCGCTCGTGAGCCAGGCGGCGCGTGAAAAGATTATTCGCCTTGTTGACGACGCTGTCGCCAAAGGCGCGACCGTTGTCTGTGGCGCGCGAATTCCTCCGAATTGCCCGGTGGGCTGGTTCTACGAACCGACCATTCTCGCTGGTGTCACCCCTGAGATGGCGATCTTCCACGAGGAGTGCTTCGGCCCGGTGGCGGCCATCTGCAAGGTCAAAGACTTCGATGAAGCCGTGCGCCTGGCGAATGACTCTCCGTTCGGACTCGGAGCCTCGCTGTTCTCCACTGACCTGGCGGAGGCCATGGAGGCCGCTGATCGACTGGAAGCCGGCATGGTCTGGGTCAACAACCCGCTGATCGACAACGACGCTCTGCCTTTCGGCGGCTGGAAGATGTCAGGTCTCGGCCGCGAGTTGGGGCGTCAGGGATTGGATGCCTTCCGACGCTCGAAGATGGTGATCATTGACCACCGGCCGCAGCTTCAGGACTGGTGGTACCCCTACAGCCACGATGTGTTCTATCGCGCCTGAGGAGCACAGATGAATCGGCAAACCAACTTTCCCACGCTGGCGGTGATCCTCGCCGCAGGCCAGGGCACCCGCATGTGCTCGCCCATGCCCAAAGTGATGCACCAGGTTGGCAACCGGCCTCTGCTTGGCCACGTTCTGGCGGCAGCAGAAACTGCTGGACTTGAGCAGCTTGCTGTAGTTGTTGGTCCGGATGTGCCCGATGTGGCCGAGTATGTTCGACAGCAAACGCCGCGGGCGCAGATATTCGTCCAGCGTGAGCGGCTTGGCACTGCGCACGCGGTGCTGGCTGCGAGGCCAGCGCTTCAAGCCCATGAGCAGGGTTGTGTGCTGGTGCTGTTCGGCGACTCTCCGTTGATCGGTGCAGAGACGCTTGACCGACTCCGGCAAGCACTCATTGATGGCGCTGCGCTGGCGGTGGCTGGATTCAGGACCGAGCAGCCCGGCCCATATGGGCGGCTGCTAATGGAAGACGGCCGCCTGAGGGCGATTCGCGAGGCCAAGGATGCAAGTCCAGAGGAACTGGCTATCACCTTGTGCAACGGCGGAGTGATGGGCTTTCGCGCGGACCACTGTCTATGGCTCCTCGAACGAGTCGGAAACGCAAACGCCCAGAAGGAGTACTACCTTACCGATGCGGTGGAGCAGGCCAATGCAGCAGGGTTGTCAGTGATAGCCGTGGAAGTCGCCGAGGAAGAAATCCTGGGGGTTAACGATCGGGAGCAGTTGCATGCGGCCGAGCAGATATTCCAGCGCCGCCGACGCACCCGGGCAATGCAGAGCGGGGTGACACTGGCTGCGGCTGAGACAGTGTACTTCAGTGCTGACACCGAGCTTGAAACTGATGTTCATGTCGATCCCTGCGTCGTGTTCGGCCCGGGGGTTCAGGTCGCTCGTGGTGTGCATATCAGTGCTTTCAGCCATCTAGAAAATGTTCGCATCGAACCGGCTGGGGCTGTCCTGGAGGGGACGTGATGGAAATTTATCAACACCTCTACATCGATGGGCAATGGACGCTTCCGGTCAAGGGTGGAAGTTTTCTCACCCTGGATCCGAGTGATGAGGGTGTGCTTGCGCAAGTCCCAGCGGCGACCGCTGAGGACGTGGACTTGGCCGTCCATGCCGCACGGCGCGCTTTCGATGAGGGCCCGTGGCCTCGCTTCACCGGTAAGCAGCGCGCAGAAATGCTGCGCGCTATTGCCGAAGGCATTCGCCGACGCCTGCCGCAACTGGCGGAACTGGAGGTGCGTGACAATGGCAAGCCGCTTCCAGAGGCGCAGTGGGATCTCGCAGACGCTGCCGGTTGTTTCGATTTTTATGCTGGTCTGGCAGAGAAGGCCGATCAGGAAGCACGGCAGCACATTGAGCTCGCCGACGAGCGTTTCAGCTCGTGGGTCGAGCGTGAGCCGGTCGGCGTTGTTGGGGCGATCATCCCGTGGAACTTCCCGCTTTTGATGGCCGCCTGGAAGGTGGCGCCGGCCTTGGCCGCAGGCTGCACCATTGTGCTGAAGCCCTCCGAACTTACTCCGCTGACGGCCCTGGAGCTGGCCGCCATCGTTCACGAGGTGGGGGTGCCGAACGGGGTGTTCAACCTGGTTACCGGCCTCGGCCCCGATGCCGGTGCGCCACTTGCCAAGCACCCACTGGTGGACAAGCTGGCGTTCACGGGCAGTGTGTCGACTGGGCGGAGGATCATGCAGGCCGCCTCGCAGGACATCAAAAACATCAGCTTGGAGCTGGGTGGCAAGTCGCCGTTCATTGTTTTCGCCGATGCCGATCTCGAGTCAGCCGTCGAGTGGATCATGTTCGGCATCTTCTGGAACCAGGGCCAGGTATGCTCGGCTACCTCCAGAGTGTTGGTGGAGCGTTCGCTCTATCCCGCGCTGCTTGAACGGTTGGTTGAGGAGGCGGGCAAGATACGTATAGGTCCAGGAATGCAGGACGGCGTACAACTTGGCCCGCTGGTGAGTCGAGGCCAGCTGGACAAGGTTACGTCAGCGATCGAGTCGGGTCGCAGAAGCGCTGCGCGCCTGATCTTCGGCGGCGAACGTCCCGCGCACCTCAGTGCCGGTTACTACCTCGCTCCCACGATCTTCGCCGACGTACCGACTGACTGCGACATCTGGCGTGAGGAAATCTTTGGGCCCGTCGTCTGCCTTCGCGCGTTCGACGACGAAGCGGAAGCTCTGCTTTTGGCCAATGATTCACCGTTCGGCTTGGGTGCTGCGGTGATGTCCAATGATCTCCCGCGGACCGAGCGAGTCGCCAGGCGTCTTCGGGCCGGAATCGTCTGGATCAACTGTTCGCAGCCCACTTTCACCGAGGCGCCATGGGGGGGGTACAAGCAGAGTGGCATTGGCCGTGAGCTTGGACAATGGGGCTTCGATAGCTATCGCGAGGTAAAGCAACTGACGCGTTACGACAGCCAACAGCCTTGGGGCTGGTACATCAAGTAAGTGATCCGCCGGGGCGCCGACGTCCCGGCTATGTTGTCTGAAACCACTCGAACTTTCATCTTCGCAGTCCTTATCGGCGTGAGCGCCGCGCACCACACGCTCACGCCGGACCTTATCTCTAGGGGAAAACAGCATGAGCTTCAATCATCTTCGTCACGCGGTCGCGGGGACCGCGCTTCTCGCCGTCACCGGTTTTGCGGCACTCTCAGTCACGCCGGCCCTTGCGGCCGACACGGTACTGAACGTCTATAACTGGTCGGACTACATCGCCAAGGACACGATTTCTAACTTCGAGAAGCAGACCGGCATCCACGTGAAGTATGACAACTTCGACAGCGACGACACGCTGCAGGCCAAGCTGCTCGCCGGTAGCTCGGGCTACGACATCGTAGTGCCGACCTCGAACTACATGGCCAAGCAGGCGCAGGCCGGCGTCTACCAGAAGCTCGACAAATCGAAGCTACCTAACCTGGCGAATCTCGACCCGGTGCTGATGAAGATCATCAGCGAGGCGGATCCGGGCAACCAGTATGGTGCGCCATATGCCTACGGCACCGATGGTGTCGGCTACAACGTGCAGGCGGTCGAAAAGGCACTGGGGACGAGCGCGCCGGTCGACAGCTGGGCGCTGGTTCTTGATCCGCAATACGTGTCGAAGCTCAAGAGCTGCGGCGTGTCGTTCATCGACCAGCCTGTCGATGTGTTTGCCGCCACGCTGCAATTCATGCACAAGGATCCGAATAGCACGAATCCGGCGGATTACATGGTCGCCTTTGAAGTGTTGAAGAAGGTTCGTCCGTACATCTCGCAGTTCAATTCGTCGGGTTACATCAACGACCTGGCAAACAACGACATCTGTGTGACGCTCGGCTGGTCCGGCGACGTAGGCATTGCTCACCGTCGCGCGCAGGAAGCGAAGCGCTCATACGAGATCCGGTTCGACAACCCAAAGGAAGGCGGGCTCGTGTGGTTCGACGTGATGACGATTCCGAAGGATGCGCCTCACCCGGAAGCCGCGCTCGCGTGGATCAACTACATCGAAGACCCGAAAGTCAACGCCGCGATTACCAACGAGGTGTTCTATCCGACGGCCAACGTTCCCGCGCGCCAGTTCGTGACGCCGGCAGTCCTGCACGACAAGGGCGTTTATCCGCCGGAGGACGTGCTGAAGAAGATGACGCTGTTGAAGCCGCTGCCGACCGACATCCTCCGACTCGAGAACCGCCTCTGGGCGCAACTGAAATCCGGGCACTGATCGGGTACTAACCCATCTTAACGACTTTGACCTCTCCGGTGCAGGGGGTGCTTGATCCCTGCACCGATTGAAGCACGCTGTACGGCAGTCAGCCTGCGCGCTTTCAGGATCCCACTTGCGCGCAGTCCCATGTTTTCCGATCGCAGAGCATCTTGCGAGCCGCTTCCCGCGCCTCGTACGGAGATACTTGCGCCCGCGATCCGCAAGGAACAGTTACATCATGAACTCGACGACCTCAATAAGCGCAGCCGGCGCCACCCAGATGGCCCGCCCCGCAGTGACGACAAAATCGAAATCGGACGAATTTGTCCGCATCGAAAACGTCGTAAAGAAATTCGGCGACAGCACCGCTGTCGACAACGTCAGCCTGAACATCGCCAAGAACGAACTGTTCGCGCTGCTCGGCAGCTCCGGCTGCGGCAAGTCCACGCTGCTGCGCATGCTCGCAGGGCTGGAGACAGTCACCTCCGGGCGGATTTTCGTCGACGGCGAGGACCTCGCCGCGATGCCGCCGTACAAGCGGCCTGTCAACATGATGTTCCAGTCGTATGCGCTGTTCCCGCACATGAGCGTGGAAGCGAACATCGCCTTCGGCCTGAAGCAGGAAGGCACGCCGAAGAACGAGATCAGGGAACGCGTGGCCGATGCGCTCAATCTCGTGCAGATGAGCAAATACGCGCAGCGCAAGCCGCATCAGCTCTCCGGCGGCCAGCAGCAGCGTGTGGCGCTGGCCCGCTCGCTGGTGAAGCGCCCCAAGCTGCTGCTGCTCGACGAGCCGATGTCGGCGCTCGACAAGAAGATCCGCCAGAAGACCCAGCTCGAACTGGTGAACATCATCGAGAAGGTGGATGTGACCTGCGTGATGGTCACGCACGATCAGGAAGAGGCGATGACCATGGCCGGGCGCCTCGCAGTGATGAGCGAAGGCCGCATCGTGCAGATCGGCTCGCCGAGCCAGGTCTACGAGTTTCCCAACAGCCGCTTCTCGGCCGAATTCATCGGCTCGACCAACCTGTTCGAAGGCAAGGTGGTCGAGGACGAACCGGATCACATCTTCGTCGAGAGCGAGGACCTCGAGACGCGCATGTACGTGAGCCACGGCGTGACCGGGCCGCTCGGCATGCCGGTGGGCATCTCGGTGCGCCCGGAACGGGTGAAGGTGTCGCTCGAGAAACCGTCGTCGCCGCACAACTGGGCGCGCGGCGTGGTCTCGGATGTGGCGTACATGGGCAGCTATTCGCTGTATCACGTGCGTCTGCCGAGCGGCAAGACGGTGGTGTCGAATCTGTCCAGCTCGCACCTGATGAGCGAAGGTGCGCCCGCCTATAACGACGACGTGTTCGTCTCCTGGTCGCCCGCTAGCGGCGTGGTGCTGACGCAATGAGAACGCCTGCTCCCACTCCCCTGGGCGCCGCCAGCGGCGCACCCGCGTCCTGGTTCGCGCCACTGCGCGCGCTCTTTGCACGCGTGCTGCCGTCCGGCCGCTCGACGGTGATCAGTGTGCCGTTTCTCTGGCTCACGGTGTTCTTCGCGGTGCCGTTCGTGCTGGTGCTGAAGATCAGCTTCGCTGATCTGCGTCTGGGCGTCCCGCCGTACAACGATCTCGTCAGCACTAAGGAAGGCGTTATCCACTTTGCGATGCAGCTCAGTCACTACGCGTTCCTGCTGCAGGACGACCTGTATGTCACCACGTATATCAGCTCGCTGAAGATGGCCGCCGTCTCGACCATCTGCTGCCTCTTGATCGGCTATCCGGTGGCGTACTACATCGCCCGCTCGGAGCCCGCCAGGCGCAACCTGCTGATGTTGGGTGTGATGCTGCCGTTCTGGACCTCGTTCCTGATCCGCGTTTACGCATGGATCGGCATCCTGAAGGATGACGGCCTGCTCAATCACACGCTGATGGCGATCGGCATGATCCACTCGCCGTTGCGTCTCTATCACACCGACATCGGCGTCTACATCGGCATGGTCTATTCATATCTGCCGTTCATGGTGATGCCGCTGTACGCGCACCTGGTCAAGATGGACCTGACGCTGCTCGAAGCCGCCTACGACCTCGGCTGCAAACCGTGGACCGCGTTCACGCGTATCACGTTGCCGCTGTCGAAGAACGGCATCATCGCGGGCAGCCTGCTCGTGTTCATTCCGGCGGTCGGCGAGTATGTGATTCCTGAACTGCTCGGTGGCGCCGACACGCTGATGATCGGCCGCGTGATGTGGAGTGAATTTTTCAACGACATGGACTGGCCGATGGCTTCGGCGGTCACGGTCGCGATGGTCGTGCTGCTGCTCGTGCCGATGGCCGTGTTCCAGTACTACCAGGTCAAGGAACTGGAGGGCGCGAAATGATAAAGCCGAATAAACATCTTTCCGCAACAGTACTGACGCTCGGGTTCCTGTTCCTGTATATCCCGATCATCAGCCTGGTGGTGTACTCGTTCAATGAGTCGAAGCTCGTCACGGTCTGGTCCGGCTTCTCGCTCAGGTGGTATGGCGCGCTGCTGCACGACGATGAGCTGCTGACAGCCGCAGGGCTGTCGCTGAAGATCGGTTTGCTGACCGCGTGCGCTTCGGTGGTGATCGGCACGTGGGCGGGCTTCGTGCTGGCGCGCTTCGGGCGCTTTCGCGGCTTCACGCTGTTTGCCGGCATGATCAACGCGCCGCTGGTGATTCCGGAAGTGATACAGGGCATCTCGCTGCTGCTGCTGTTCGTCGCGCTTGAACAGATGCTTGGCTGGCCGAAGGGGCGCGGCCTCTTCACGATCTGGATCGGCCACGTGATGCTGTGCGTGTCGTATGTGGCGATCATCGTGCAGTCGAGGGTGAAGGAGCTGAACAAGTCGCTCGAGGAAGCCGCGCTCGATCTCGGCGCGACGCCCTTCAAGGTGTTCTTCCTGATCACGCTGCCGCTGATTTCGCAGGCGCTGATGTCGGGCTGGCTGCTGTCGTTCACGCTCTCGTTCGACGACCTCGTGCTCTCCGCGTTCCTGTCGGGTCCGGGCTCGACCACACTGCCGCTCGTGGTGTTCTCGCGGGTGCGCCTCGGCCTGAATCCGGAAATGAACGCGCTCGCCACGATCTTCATCAGCACGGTGACGATCGGCGTGATTGCCGTGAACCGCTGGATGCAGGTGCGCGAACGCAAGCGCAACCGCGACATGCAGATGGCGTTCGCACTCGCCGAGGCCGCCGATCCCTTGCCGTCAGCGCCGCCAGCCGTGGCACGCAAAGCGCTCGATACGGCGCGCGCATAAGAAGTCCTGTTGCAACACGACCAATAAGGAGAATTCGCATGAGAAAGAAGCTCATCTGTCTGCTGGTGGCGGGGAGTCTGCCTGGCATGGCCATGGCGGACGCCACCAGCGACCAGATCAAGGCGCTGCAAGCCCAGCTCAACGCACTGCAAAAGGAGGTCAAGCAGTTGCGCGCCGAGGTGGCTTCCAAACCGAAGGCGGCCGCCGCCGCGGCCCCGGCTCCTGCTCCGGCAGTGGCCGCCGCGCCGGTGGACATTTCTTCGCCGGATTACGGCAAGGCGCAAGCCACGCTGACCAACGACCAGGTCGATGCGATGAAGCAGCAGATCGCCAACCAGCAGCTGAAGGTCGATTCGCTCGTAGACGCCGCGAATACCGGGCCGATCGCCGGTCTCTCGGTGACGGGCTATATCGACCCGACCTACGTCTATAACCGCGCACAGAGCAGCTCGTCGTTCCTGTTCGCGAACCACGAAAGCGCCTACAACTACTTCAACAGTACGTTCGGCGACCTGTACCTCGACATCAAGAAGACTTTCGGTGTCGGCCCGATGGCGCCGTCGGCCGAGATCACGTTGATGCCGAACCGCGGCAACGGTATTACGCTCCTGCAGAACGAGCACGGCAATATCGGCAACAACATCCTGAACACGGCCGTGGTGAACGTGCCGTTGAATGCGACCACGACGCTCGTGGCCGGTTTGATCCCGAGCTTCGGCGGCTATGAAGTGCAGCAGTCGAACCAGATGCTCACGCTCACGCATAACCTGCTGTACGACTTCTCGGATCCGGGCAGCTACATCGGGATTGGGGCGAACTACACGAAGGGTGACTGGGCGTGGAAGTTCTTCCTCGGCAACGAGCAGTACCGCACGTTTGGCGCGACGACGCAGGTCGCCACCAACGCGTTCGGCGATCCGATCACGACCAGCAACAGGATCCCGACCTTCACGGCACGCACCGACTACACGTGGTCGAGCGCGCTGGATATCGGCGGGTCGTTCAATATCGGGCGCCAGACGCTGCCTAGCGCAATCAACCCGGCCACGGGCAATGTCGCTTACGGCGTAGGCGGCAATGCGCCGAGCTCGGGCGGTACGTTCTTCTTCACGGAAGCCGACCTGACCTACACGCTCGCCGACGTGCAATACAACGCCGAAGTGGACTACGGCCAGCAGCAGAACGCCGCGTTCAACGGCGGCCAGGCCCAGTGGTACGGCCTCTCGCTGCTCGCGCACCGCAAGTTCAATCTGCCGCTGGTGGGTCGCATGGGTGCAACTGTGCGTTACGACCTGCTGGTCGACAGCAAGAACGGCGGCGGCGGTGGTGGCATCGCGCTGAACTCGAACGGCATGGACACGGCCGACGGCTTTGGTATTGGCGCGGACTGCCTCGCCAATTCGAAGGCGAACGGCGGCCTTGGCTTCGAGTGCAAGGGCGCGACCCGTCAGGACGTGTCGCTCGACCTGCTGTTCTATCCGACCCAGCAGATCACGGTCAAGGTGGAATACCGCCACGACTGGGCGAACAAGCAGGTGTTCCTGAAGAACGACGGTTCGTACGGCAAGTCCAACGACCTGCTCGCGACCCAGTTCATCTACTCGTTCTAACGCTCGGGAGGTAGTACGCCCGCCGATGGCACTGTCGGGTAGCCGTACCGCATTGCTGCGGCACGGCCCCCTAAGAAGCGTGCATGCGTCTTTCGATGCACACGGCTCAAGCCTCTCGAAGGCACCTTGCGGCACCCGGTTTCACCACTGTATTTTCGGCGTTGCTAACGATTTCTATTGCAATCGAGATGGTGTACTTGAAGATCACCCGCTGAGTCTGACCGTCACGGCGTGGCAGCGCCAGTGACACCTTTAATACGGTCTACGACTGGAGATCATGAAAACGCGTGAGACCGAACCCATCGCCTTCCCGGACGACGCTGAACTGGTCGCGCTGCGTGCCTGGTACGGAGGGCTCGACACTCGTGCGGCCGTCGCGCGCTGTCTGGGCGACCGCAAGGCACCAGGGGCATCCGCGCGAAGCGTGCTCGGCGGCATCCGGCGCGCCCTGATTTCATACGCGGCAAGCCGCCACCGGGCCGATCTGGCGGAGGTATTCGGCGAGCGGTCCGCCGCGTCGGCCGACACCGTTGCGCGCACGATCGAGACGTTGCGTAGCTTGCCAGCACCGGTGCCGCACAGTGCCGACGAAATCGATCAATGGTTGCCGCCTCGTATGGTGGCCGCCCTGCGCGTGCATGGCATCCGGACGCTGGCTGACTTGACCGTGCGGATTCCGCGCCGGCGCCGCAGGTGGACCGCAATCGCCGGGTTCGGTGTCGCCGGCGCACGCCGCGTGGAGGCGTTTTTTGCTGCGTACCCGGCGCTGACCGAACGGGCGCGGGCGTTAATCGCCGCGGCGCCCGTCGGGGAGATCGTACCGTGGGAGCAGTTGCGCGTGCCGCACGAGGTCGCCTGCCAATCAGCAGCAGCATCGCCGAGTCCGCGGTGAACCAGGTTGTTAGCTACCGTATGGCCAAGAAGCGACAGATGCGCTGGACGGACGAAGGGGCGCACTGCATGGCGCAGGTTAGGGTTGCGGTTTTGAACGGGGAATTCTCGCCTCAACGCATCTCGTCGTTCAAGACTGCCGACACGGGTTACAGCAAATGCATCGGGCGAGCGTTGGCCGGCAGCCGCCAATGGACAGAACAGATCGTGCAATCATGCCGTAAGCTAGGGACCCCTGATAAAATCTCTCTCCCCAACTTTCGCACGCTCTCATTGACAGCCGACGCACCGGTTTTTTCGCTGGCGATCAGCGATCCGGACGGTCGCGTCGCGAAATGCTCCTCTTCATCACGAGCGCAAATCCGGATTGCTCAACCGAATATTGTTCAGCTAACGTTATTCGCAGCAGCAGGGATGCAACTGAGTTCGCGTGCAATGCCGAACCTCAATGCAAAAGCCGCTTTCAGATTCGACGATTCGCATATCGCAGCCATGGAGGTGCATCGTGTTTGGACATATTTTTCTTGGGGGCCCACTTGTAGTTTCCGTCTTCCATTCACTTCCGCCGACGGTTTGTGGCGTTGTAGCCGTCGTGTCATGCGTCGCCCTTCTAGGCATAGCAACGTGGCTCGTCAAGCTTTCACGCTCCCTTTGAAGAATGGTCTGGTCTTCTGATCGAGAACGATATCGCACCTCACATGACCTGCGGCAACGGTTTCGGAACACTGCCGTTGGAGTGAAATACACGCAGTTTCCGGCCGAGTCTCAACGTCCATGTTTTGCAACCTTCCCGAAACAGCTCCCGTGCTCCAGCTGCGAATCAGCCTTCGGGGCGTAAATCCGCCGATCTGGCGGCTACTCCTTGTTCCCGCGCGGGTAACGCTTGTCGAACTGCACCGTGTAATGCAACGCGCCATGGACGTACCTCTCCAGCGAGTCAATCACGGACGCCTCAACCAGCGGAGCATACACCTAAGTCAGCTTAGATACTATGGAAGGGCTGCTCAGTAAGCCCCTTGGAGTAAAACGAGAGTTCCGAGACTCGTTTTCGAAAGGAGCACGCAAATGGATGCGCCTGAGACAGCCCTTCGTGGGCAGGATACGACCATCGTCGGCTGCTTGTACATGGCTCTCGAATTGGGCGACAAGAGTTGGAGAGTGTCGCTCAGCGACGACGCTCACGGTCCCAGCCGCTACACACTTGCGGCTGGGGACACGGCTTCGCTGCTCGCGCTCATCGCCAAGGCGAAGGCGCGGTGGTATTTGGCGGCCGACGCCGTGGTGCGCAGCTGCTACGAAGCGGGCCGTGACGGCTTCTGGCTACACCGGTGGCTGACCGAGCAAGGCATCACCAACGTCGTAGTCGATTCCGCCAGTATCGAAGTCAACCGGCGCGCGCGCCGCGCCAAGACCGACCGCCTCGACAGTGACAAACTGCTAACGATGCTCATGCGTTACCACGCCGGCGAGCGACGCCTTTGGACCGTGGCGCGCATTCCCACCGCGCAACAGGAAGACGAACGACGTCTGCATCGGGAACTCGGGCGCCTGCGGCAAGAGCGCACGGCACACAGCAACCGGATCCGTTCCCTGCTGGTCCTCCACAATCTGCGCACCGAGCGTATCGGAGGGCGTCTATGGGTACGATGGTGGGCCGATCATGCCACGCAACTGTTGCCGGGCTTGCGCGCCGAGATCGAACGCGAACTCGAGCGTCTCGCCCTCGTTCTCACCCAGATCAGGCGGCTCGAAGCCCAGCAGGAACAACAGGTTCGCGATGGCGCTCAGCCGCCGGTTGCGCTGCTGGCACGGCTTGCAGGGATCGGGACCGGCAGTGCGTGGACCCTGGTCAAGGAGCTGTTTGGCTGGCGCAAGTTCCGCAATCGCCGCGAAGTTGCCGGCTGTCTGGGCTTCGCGCCGACGCCCTACGCCAGCGGAACCAGTGAAGTCGAGCAGGGCATCAGCAAGGCCGGCAACAAACGGGCCCGATGGCTGATGGTCGAACTCGCGTGGAGCTGGCTACGCTACCAGCCTGCCAGCCAACTGAGCCGATGGTTCAATGAGCGCTTTGCCGCTGCCGGCAAGCGCTTGCGGCGCATCGGCATCGTGGCGCTCGCCCGCCGGCTGTCGATCGCCTTATGGCGTTATCTCGAATGCGGCGAGATCCCGCTCGGCGCCAGGCTCAAACCCCTCCGGTAGTGATGCACGCGTCAATTAAATCGCTAGGAGCGTCAGCGGTGTTGAAAGGTCAGCGCGCCCGTAACTGACCCGGGCTACCCACACGGGTCGCCGTCACTTAGATGGGGCGCGTCGGTAACGGAGCAGTCCAGCGCTCTGCGCATGCGGTATGAGGTGACCGGTCCGACGGGCCGGCACGGATAGAAGGTAGAGCGGGCCAATCGCCCGCGAAATCAAGCGCTCCGACCTGAACGCCATCGAGGCTTCGCTTTATGCAAACGGATTAACACATACGTCAACACGTGTCTTTGCCACGTGGGTTGCCCACCGCCAACCGGCGTTAGGGGCGTGAACGGCGACCCGCCGGCCGGCCGTGGACAACCCACGCGACCCACCACGGAGTGAACTCGTCTTCGAAAATCAGACGCCCAAAGGGCTTGACTTCGAGTCCCCCATAGAAGGTCAGTTCAAAAACCCCGTGAGGGGGCTGTTTACTTCCTCGGCGAGCTGTTAACCTTGGGCACCAGAACAACGGAAGCCCAAGGATGGAAGCGCCGATCATTGACGACGAACTGTGGATACTGATCGAACCATTGCTGCCGCCCGCGAAGCCTCGTGCGAAGAGCGATCCTGGTCGTCCGCGCGTTTCCGATCGTGCGGCGCTCAACGG
The DNA here is from genome assembly GCF_017104785.1 of Burkholderia sp. Ac-20353. NCBI lineage: Bacteria > Pseudomonadati > Pseudomonadota > Betaproteobacteria > Burkholderiales > Burkholderiaceae > Burkholderia > Burkholderia sp. Ac-20353. The sequence goes on from NZ_JAAGPL010000004.1 coordinate 63,527, forward strand.
CATCCTGTTCGTGTTCAAAACGGGAATCCGCTGGAACCACTTGCCGACTCGGCTGGGCTTCGGCTCGGGCGCAACTTGCTGGCGGCGATTGAACGATTGGCAAAAGGCTGGTGTATGGGACCAACTGCACGAGTTGCTGCTCGACAAGTTGCGTGCGGCTGGCCAGATCGATCTGTCATACGCTGCGGTCGATTCGTCGTCCGTGCGCGCCGTTGGGGCGGGCGAAAAACTGGCCCGAACCCCACGGATCGTGCGCGACCCGGTTCCAAGCACCACATCCTCGTAGACGCCAACGGCGTTCCTGTCGTCGCGATCCTGACCGGCGCGAACGCCAACGACGTCACGCAGTTGCTGCCGCTCGTTGATGCGATTCCGCCGATTCGTGGTGTACGTGGCCGACCCCTTCAGAAGCCCGGCGTCGTCTACGCCGATCGCGGCTACGATTCCACACGACACCGACGTGCGCTGCGTGAGCGCGGAATCAGACCCGTGATCGCGAAGCGCCGGACCGAACACGGCAGCGGGCTCGGCAAGTATCGTTGGGTAGTCGAACGTACGCACTCCTGGCTCCATAATTTCCGTCGTCTACGCACGCGCTTCGAGCGACGTGCCGACATTCACGAAGCATTCTTGAAACTTGGCTGCTCGCTCGTCTGCTGGAATATCTTCAGGCGAGCTGAGCAAGGTTTTTGAACTGGCCTCTAACGGGCAGGCTTTCGATTCGACCGAGATCGGCCATGAACGGTCCCTCGTGGTGGGTTCGCGAAGGACCGTTCATGAGCGAAGGCCCGCCTTTCGACGGGTGGCTGAAAAACCAACGACGCTTCCGCCAAAATCACCATGCTACGAAGTGACGGCCGCAACCCCTTCCAGCGCCAAAATCCTTGTCGTCGCGCATCTTTCACGGATCGCCTTGAGACGGACGTACTCTGGCGAGCCATACCAGGCCATCAGGGAATCCATGTCAGGAAACTCGACGATGACAAGGCGGTGCGGTTGCCAATCACCTTCGAGAACTTTAGTCAGACCACCACGGCCCAAATATTTTCCACCATAGCGCGCCTCAGTAGCCGGCACTTCCCGTTTGTACTCTTCAAAAAGAGCCGGGTCCTTTACATCGACATCGGCAATCAGGTATGCAGACATGGCGCGATCCCTTTGACGAAAGTCCCACGGCCCACCGTCACTGTTTGAGTGTAGTCGACAGCGGTGTCAATCCGGGCGCAGAACCGACTGCTTGACAGCCTGCAGTGTCGAAAACCGGAGAGGCGGAACATCCGCAGACTACGGCGAAGTCGAGTTTGGCCGTTCTGTCTGGAAAAGTTGCCGTTTGAGCATGAGGCCCTCTGCGGGAGAGAAGGGTCGGCTACAGCCGACCGCGTCGGGCGGCAGCCGGCCCAGACTGTGTCAAAACGCTGAGGGGAGCTGCGAGCGTGACGACGTGTACGGCGTCGTCAGCTTGTCGTACGTGCATACTGAGGAACCACGGAATATTCGAGCGTCACGGAAACGTCAACGCCACCAGTTGGCGTTACCCCTGCAATACTTCGATAAGCTTTGCCGAACCGAAGATCTTGATGACGCGCTTAATGTTGTAGGCAAGCACGTGCAAACTCATCTCCGTGCGCACTCGCTCGATAGTCCGTGTCAGGAAGTGGGTCGCGCCCATCCATGCCTTGATCGTGCCGAACGGATGCTCAACAGTCTGTCGCCGAATCCGCATGATCTCAGGGGCATGATCAAGTCGGGCTTGCATCTCATCAAGGACGGCTTCGTGCTCCCAGCGTGTCACGCGACGTTGAGGGCCCGGTGTGCATTTCTCCTTCAGCGAGCATTGCTGGCAATTCGAACTCCAATACTTACTGAGTCGCAGACCGCGCTCAACGGTCGAGAATCGCCAGATGAGCCGCTCGCCTGCTGGACAGCGATATTCGTTGGTCTCTGCGTTGTAAATGAAGTCATCCTTGCCAAAGCGACCGTGAGCCGTAGCGCTCGAAGTCACTGTCTTCGGCACGAACACGTTTATGCCCGCCTCGTGGCACGCGAGTATTGCCTCGCTCTTGTAGTAGCCTCGATCTGCGATTGCAGTGAGCTTATCGGCACCCATCTCGGCACGGGCCGGGTTCGCCATCGACAACAGTTGATCACGATCAATGCCGTCATTTGTGACCTCGTGAGCAACGATCAAATGATGCTTTGCGTCGACTGCCGTCTGCACGTTGTAGCCGACAACGCCGGTTCCTCGCGTCTTCATTGAGCGAGCATCCGGATCTGTGAGTGAGATCTGTCCGTCGGGTGCTGCATTGAGCTGAACCTCGATCTCCTTCAGGCTTCGCATTTGCTCCTTCAGGGCCGTGATCTTGTCCTGCAGTCGCTCCGTCCTGGCCTTCGCAATCGCGGGCTCCTGCCGGTCGGCCGTATCCAACGCCTCGAGATAGCGGGCGATACTCGAGTCGATGTCGCGCATGCGTCGTTCGAGCTTGGCGCTCGTGAAGTTGCGGTCGCGATGGTTCACCGCCTTGAATTTACTGCCGTCGATCGCCACGAGCGCTTCGGAGAAGAGGTCCAGACGCTGGCATAGCATGACGAACTGACGACAGACACCGCGGATCGCTTTGCCATTGTCTTTGCGGAAACGAGCAATGGTCTTGAAGTCTGGAGCCAAGCGGCCCGTGAGCCACATCAGTTCGACGTTGCGCTGGGCCTCGCGTTCAAGGCGTCGGCTTGATTGAATGCGGTTCAGGTAGCCGTAGACGTAAATCTTGAGCATCACCGCCGGATGATAGGAGGGCCGACCGGTCAACGCTGGCTCGACGCCTTCAAACCCGAGCTCGCGAAGATCGAGCTCGTCCACGAATACGTCCGCGACGCGTACAGGATTGGTATCCGTCACGTAGTCATCAAGCGCTTCGGGAAGGAGAAAGCTCTGCGTACGATTGTCACCTTCAACGAACCGCTTCATATGGCGCATCCTTCGCTATCGGATGCAAAATTCTAGCCGGTCAAAAAAAGCGTTTTGACACAGTCTGGACCCCTAGCGGACCATCGACGTGGTGAGTAGCGGATGACCGCTCCCGAACTTCTACGGCCCTTGATACCGTATATGCCATAAGTTGATGCGCCCTCTGTCCAAACCTCGCTACCGAGTGCCGGCGCGGCCGGCACGAAACTTTGCACGTCGCGATTGGTCGACCTCACCAGGAGAACACGCATGAGCAAAGCAGCGAGCAAGTCGGCAGGCAACAGTGGTAGCGGGAACACCTCGGGAGCCTGAAAGGGCCCCGGTGGCTTGCCAAGTATGGTGCACGGAGCGAAGTCTGGCCGCGGCCGCGATATCCTGTCGACGCGGCCAGGACGCACGCCTCCGCCGGCCGGATAGACTAAGTAGGCGACGTATTGTTTCGGGCACGGTGGTCCGCCAGCCAAGCTGGATAGCGTGCCCGAAGCCAACCACCGAAGTCCGCGCACCCATGCGGAAACGTAGGCCACGGCCGAAGGCGCGTGCGTGCCGACGGGTACTCCATGAGAGACATCGAGCGGCTCGCGCACAGCGTCCCGTAGCAGCCGAGCAGCATGAGCACTTTCGCCGCCCAGAAAAGAATCCAGATCTCATCTCCGCGTGCAAGATCTGGCCTGAGTGTGACAATCAGCTTCAGCCACGTCACTGACGGCAAACGTGCTCCGCGACTCCAGTTTTTCAGAGTGACCTGGTGAATCGGACTCCCGATGCGTTGCCGTTGTTTCTCTAGTTCACCAATCGACGCGGCGCCGACGCCGAGCATAATCCAGCGAAAGAACATCGCGGACGGATTGAGCGAAGACCCCTTCTCGGGTAGCAGCGCGGACAACGCAGATTCATCGTGCCTTCCCTCAATCTGAAGTTGCGTCGGCTGGCTGTTGAGCAGCGCAGCGAGAAAAACGGCCGGTTCGTGCCTGCGCAGCCACGCACTTGAGTAGACGAGCAGCGCGAAGCTGGCCGCGTGGCTCTCCGGGAACCCGTATTCGCCGAAGCCCTTGATCTGCGCGAAGATCGCCTCGGCAAACTCACGATCGTAGCCGCGCGCGAGCATGCCGCTCACGAGCCGATCGTGGGACGGCTCGAGTCCTCCCTTGCGCTTCCAGGCGGCCATCGCGCGGCGCAGCTGGTCGGCCTCGCCGGCGGAGAAGCCGGCCGCCAACATCGCGACCTGCATCACCTGCTCCTGGAAGATCGGCACGCCCAGCGTGCGCTTCAGCGCCTTCTCCATGCCTTCGGACGGAAGCGTGACGGGCTCCAGTCCCTGCCGGCGGCGCAGGAACGGGTGCACCATCCCGCCTTGGACCGGGCCCGGCCGCACGATCGCGACCTCGATCACGAGATCGTAGAAGCACTGCGGCCGCAGTCGCGGCAGCATCGACATCTGCGCGCGTGACTCGACCTGGAACACGCCCATGCTGTCGCAGTCGCACAGCATGTCGTAGGTGGCCGTGTCCTCGGGCGGGATGTCCTGCAGCTCGAATGTCTCGCCGCGCTTCTCGGAGATCATGTCGAGCGCGCGGCGCACCATCGACAGCATGCCGAGCGCGAGCACGTCGATCTTCAAGATCCCGAGTGCTTCGATGTCGTCCTTGTCCCACTGGATCAGGCTTCGATTCTCCATCGCAGCGTTCTCGACCGGCACGAGCCGCGTGAGCTTGCCGCGGCTGATCACGAAGCCGCCTGAGTGCTGCGACAGGTGGCGGGGATACCCGAGCAGCTGCACGGCGAACGCGGCCCATTGCTGGTTCAGGGGCGCATCGGGGTCGAGGCCAGCCTCGGCGAATCGCTGCAGCAGATCCGCGCGCGAATCAAACCAATGGTGACTTTTTGCGACCCGATCCACGATCGCCGGATCGACGCCGAGCGCCTTACCGGCTTCCCGCAGCGCGCTGCTCGGCCGGTACGTCGTGACCGCTGCCGTCAGCGCTGCGCGCGTGCGGCCGTACTTGCGATAAATGTACTGCATCACCTCTTCGCGACGCTGATGCTCGAAATCGACGTCGATGTCTGGCGGCTCGTTGCGCTCCTTGCTGATGAACCGTTCGAACAGCATCGATTGACGCGACGGATCGACCTCGGTCACGCCGAGGCAGTAGCAGACCGATGAGTTCGCCGCCGACCCGCGGCCCTGACACAAGATGCCTTGCTGACGCGCGAACTGCACGATGTCGTGCACGGTCAGGAAGTACGCCTCGTAGTTCAGGTCCGCGATCAGCTGCAGCTCGTGCTCGATCTGCGCCTGCACGTCGACCGGGATGCCGGCAGGGAAGCGCCGGCGCGCGCCAATGTAGGTCTGTTCGCGCAGATATGTCGCCGAGTCGTAGCCGGCCGGCACCAGTTCATCGGGATACTCGTACTTCAGGTCGTCGAGCGAGAACGAGCAGCGCCGCGCGACACGCACGGTCTCCTCGAGCGCGCCCGCCGGGTAGAGATTCGCGAGGCGCAGGCGCGATCGCAGGTGACGCTCGGCGTTCGGTGCGAGTTCGTAACCGCATTCGGACACAGGTCGGCCGAGCCGGATCGCGGTCAGCACGTCCTGCAGCGGTTTGCGCGATCGCACGTGCATCAGCGGCCAGTTGGTGGCCACCACGGGCACGCCGTGGCGTGCGGCGACGCGCTCGACGACGCCCCGGTGGATGTCGTCCATCGCGCGCGCGTGCAGCGTGAGCGCGATCCACGCACGATCGCCGAACACGCGCGCGAACCATTCCGTCAGGTGCTCCTTAAACCGGGTGGGTGCGCCCAGCGCGATCTCGATCTCGGTTGGCGCGATCGCATCGCGGCCGCGTTCGTGCTCGAGCAGCAGCGCGAACGCCGCGACGTCCAGCTGCTTGGCCGTGAGCCAGCCCGTCAGCTGCAGAATGAGGCGACGCGCGACGAACAGCAGCGCCTCGGCATGCTCGACGCGATCCATCAACTCGACGCGCGTGTCGAACGAGGGCGGCATGTCGAGCCAGTCATACGCGGCCGGCGCGGTGCCGGTGACCTGGTCGAGCCAGTCGAGCAGCTGCGTGCCGCACCGCTTCTTGAGCCCGGCGCGCGGTAGGCGCTGCAGATCTGCGAGCGTTTCGCAGCCAAGCTCATCGAACCACGTCGCGTATCGTCGTGCGTCAGGGGCGACGGCCAGCGGCACGCGCGCGAGCGCCCGGCGCAACGACCGGGCGGAGAGGGCGAGCCCGCCGCGCAGGCCGCGGGCAACCATCCACGCGGCCGGGCCCGTCGACGCGACGGATACGGCCGCGGAGACGCCGAACGACCCAGCAACATTCCGCACGCGCCGACGCAGCGCACGGATGCCGTGGAAGAGGCGCAGGCTGGATTCACATGAAGATCGCAGTCGAAGGGAAGCAGGCGCGACTCTACCTTGACAATAAAAAGCAGCCGTCGTTGATCGTGAATGACCTGAAGCTTGGACCGGATCAACATGGCGGGGTAGGCATCTGGATCGAGTCTGGCACGGTCGCCCATTTCCGGAATCTGCGCGTGACCGGCCTGCACTGATTTTTCTCGATCGGCGTGTGGCCATCGAAAACGCGAGAGGTCGGACGGAAAGCACCTGCGATGGTTTGCTGGATCGATGCCGTCGTAGCGCCATCATCCGACCGCAACACGGTCAACCCGTGTTGCTGGCAATCCGCTGCTTGGCGGGCTTTTCGGAAGCGCCGAACGTCACTCGACCGGATATCCCGGTGCGGTCAGCGGGTGGACGGATTCAATCGCGATCTTCACGAATCGTCCGCGGGCGGCTAGATTGAAAATTCGTCGAACACCAGTTGCCGGAGCCATTGATTGCCGGGCTCGCGGTGATTCCGCGCATGCCATAACACGTTGATCGTGATATCGGGAATCTTGACCGGGCACGGCGCACTGACGAGATCGAACGGCGCGAGCGTGCGGGTTGCATAAGCCTCCGGCACGACGGCAACCAGGTCCGTCGTTTGCAGAATGTGACCGACCGCGACGAAGTGCGGCACACGCAGATGAACGTTGCGCTGAACGCCGGCCCTTTGGATGGCGGAATCGACCATGCCATGACCGGTTCCTTCCGCAACGATCGACACATGCTCCGAGTCCAGGAACGCCTTCATCGTCATGCCAGTTTTGGCGAGAGGGTGCCCTTTCCGGAACAGGCACACATACTTTTGTTTGAACAGGCGTCGCTGGAAGAAGCCTGTCTTGAGGTCGGGCAGAAACCCGACCGCGAGGTCCACGTTACCGCGCTCCATCTCGTCGCGGAGCGTGTCCGATTGATTGCGCACGGTGCTGATCGACACACCCGGGGCAACCTTCGCCAGTCGCTTCATGAGACCCGGCACAAAATAGATCTCGCCGATGTCGGTCATCGCGATCGTGAACGCGCGCGTACTCGATGCAGGGTCGAAATGCGACGTGACGTTCAGCGTGTTGTGGATTGTGCCCAGCGCGTAGGCGATCGGTTCCGCGAGCGTCTCGGCAAACGGCGTCGGCGCCATGCCTTTCGAGGTTCGGAGAAACAGCTCGTCCCCGAGCACCTTTCTCAGTCGGTTCAGCGCATTGCTGATCGCCGGCTGCGAAATGCCGAGTGTCGCCGCAACGGACGAAACGCGCCGTTGCCGAAGCAGCTCGTTGAACACGACGAGCAGATTGAGATCGATGTCCTGGAGTTCCAAGCGCCGCCTCCTTTGATGTGCGATGCATTATCACTGTCAGTGATGTTTTATATCAAGGAATTTCTATTTATAAATGATCCTGGTGGCGGCATCATGCGGGCATAAGTTGAACCGCCCGGAGACATTGGCCCCATGGAAGTTTCGATTCTGCCGCTTCATCGAACGCTCGACGTGCGCTCGGGCGACAACCTCCTTGAAGCACTGCGCACCCATCAGATCCCCGTTTCGTACAGCTGCATGGCGGGGCGTTGCGGCACGTGCCGCTGCCGCGTCGTGTCGGGCAATGTACTCATGACCGGGGCCTCCGACACGAATCTTCCGGTCACCAACGGACAATCGGTGCTGGCTTGCCAGGCGACGCTGATCGAAGACTGCGTGATCGAGATCCCCGACGTCGACGAGATCGTCATCCATCCGTCGAAGATCATCAAGACGACGGTGGTGGGCATCGAGGATCTCACGCACGATATCAAGCGTGTTCGTCTGGCGCTATCCAAACCGTTCGAATTTTCGCCGGGCCAGTATGCGTCGCTGCAGTTCACGCCACAGCACATCCGGCCTTACTCGATGGCGGTGACCGCCAACGGCGATGAAGTGGAATTCCACATTCGTGTCGTGCCGGGCGGGCGCGTGACGTCCTACGTTTCCACTGAATTGAAGCCGGGCGATCCGGTGCGGCTGAGCGGGCCGCTCGGTACTGCCTACCTGCGACGCAAGACGTCCGACCCGGTCATCTGTATCGCCGGCGGTACCGGCCTCGCGCCGATCCTGTCGATCCTGCGCGGGATGGCGGATCACGGCATGACCAATCCGGTACACATGTATTTAGGCGTTCGGTCGCCGCAGGACATCTATGGGGTGAGCTGGCTCAACGAATTGAAGGAGCGGCTGCCGAATTTGACGGCTCACGTGGTGGTGACGTCGTCGCTTGAGCCTGGGCCGTACCGCACCGGCATAGTGACGGAAGCGGTCAATCTGGACTGGGACGATTTGAAGGGCTGGCGCGCGTATGTCGCCGGCGCGCCGGTGATGGTCGATGCCGCGTCGATCCTGCTCCGTCAGAAAGGCATCAAGGCCGAACATGTGTACGCGGACGCCTTTTACGCAAGCGGCGTGTGACGTCCGCCGATTGCGTCATTTTTCCAATCAGGAGACAAACCATGAGTGAGGCCCCCATTACCTTCGTGCGGCCGAGCTGGAAAGACGATGGCTCGAGCCGGATTCCGTTCTGGGCGTACACCGACGACGATACGTATCGCCGCGAGCTCGAACGCTTCTTCTATTCGGGGCATTGGTGCTACGTCGGTCTGGAGGCCGAGATCCCGAATCCGGGCGACTTCAAGCGCACGGTAGTCGGCGAGCGCTCGGTGATCGTGACGCGGACGCAGGACGGCGACATCGCCGTCGTCGAGAATGTCTGCGCGCACCGGGGCGTGCGCTTTTGCCGCGAGAAGTTCGGAAACCAAAAGGAATTCACCTGTCCGTACCATCAATGGAACTACGACCTGAAGGGCAACCTCGTCGGTGTGCCGTTTCGTCGCGGCGTGAAGGCCGACGGCAAGGTCAACGGCGGCATGCCGGCGGATTTCGATCCGAAGCAGCACGGCCTGACGAAGCTGAACGTGGCACGCCGGAACGGCGTGATCTTCGCGTCGTTCGACCACGATCTGCCGTCGCTCGAGGCGTTCCTCGGGCCGACGATCCTCGGATACTTCGATCGCGTGTTCGACGGACGCAAGCTGAAGATCATCGGCTACAACCGACAGCGTATCCCCGGCAACTGGAAGCTGATGCAGGAAAACATCAAGGACCCGTATCACCCGGGCCTGCTGCATACCTGGTTCGTCACGTTCGGCCTCTGGCGGGCGGACAACAAGTCCGAGCTGAAGATGGACGAGCAGTTCCGCCATGCCGCGATGATCTCGACGCGCGGCGCGGGCGGCAAGGGCGATGTCACGAGCGGCGTGTCGAGCTTCAAGGATCAGATGACGCTCAATGACGACCGCTTCCTCGACGTCGTGCACGAACCGTGGTGGGGCGCACCGACGGCCGTGATGATGACGCTGTTCCCGAGCGTGATCATCCAGCAGCAGGTCAATTCCGTTTCGACGCGCCACATCCAGCCGAACGGGCACGGCTCGTTCGATTTCGTGTGGACGCATTTCGGGTTCGAGGAAGACAGCGAGGAGATGACGCATCGGCGTTTGCGCCAGGCGAATCTCTTCGGGCCTGCGGGTTTCGTTTCCGCGGACGACGGGGAGGTCATCGAGTTCTCGCAGGAAGGCTTCGAACAGAAGCCTTCCCATCGAACCATTGCGGAACTCGGCGGGCGAGAGATCGAGGATACCGACCACATGGTCACCGAAACGCTGATTCGTGGGATGTACAACTACTGGCGCCGTGTGATGGAGATTTGAGATGCTGGATTTCGAAACGTATCAGCAGGTGCTGGCGCTCTACGCCGACTATGCGTCCGTCGTGGACAACAACGAATGGGACAAGTGGCCCGAATTCTTTACGGACGCGTGCACGTACAAGATTCAGCCGCGAGAGAACTTCGACCGCGGCTTTCCGCTCGCGACGCTCGCGTTCGAAAGCAAGGGGATGTTGAAAGATCGTGTGTACGGCATGACCGAGACGATCTTCCATGACCCGTACTACCAGCGCCATGTGGTGGGGGCGCCGCGCATCCTGCGTGCCGACAGCGAGCGGATCGATGCTGAAGCCAACTATGCGGTGTTCCGGACGAAGCCCGACGAACTGACGACCGTATTCAACGTCGGGCGCTACGTCGATACGATCCGCCGGACGCGGGATGGTCTCAGGTTCGAATCGCGCATCTGCGTGTTCGACAGTGAAATGATCGCGAACTCGATCATCTATCCGATCTGAGGTGTGTGATGGAAAAGCAGTGGACGAAAGTGATCGAGCTGTCGGCCGTGCCGACGGACGACGTGACCGCAGTGAACGCCGGGGGCCAGGAGTTGGCGATCTACGGCGTCGATGGCGCGGTGTTCGCGACCGACAACATCTGCACTCATGGCCACGCGCGGCTGTGCGATGGCTTTCTCGATGGTCACGAGATCGAATGCCCGTTGCATCAGGGGAAATTCGATGTCCGGTCCGGCAAGGCGATGTGCGAACCGCTGACGACGGACATTCGCACGTATCCCGTGAAGATCGAAGACGGTTACGTCTTCGTCGAACTCTGAGCGGGCGATTCAACTGTCAGGTCGCGCATCGTGCGTGTAGCGTCGGTTGACGTCGCGCCGGTGTGCCGCCATCCGCTATCGATCGATCAGGAGACACGCATGACGGCTACCACGCTGCACGAGCAGCGCTCGACGTACTACCGGCAACTTCAGGCCCAGCAGCTGTCGCCGCTCTGGGAATCGCTGCACAACCTCGTCCCGAAGGAACCGAGGCCGCAAGCAGTCGCGGCGATGTGGAAATACGCGGAAATCCGTGATCTCGTCTTCGAGGCCGGCTCGCTGATCAGCGCAGAGGAGGCGGTCCGGCGTGTGCTCGTGCTCGAAAACCCGGGATTGCCGGGGAAGTCGAGCATCACGTCGACGCTGTATGCCGGCCTGCAGCTGATCTTGCCGGGCGAGCTCGCGCCGAGCCACCGGCATACGCAATCCGCATTGCGATTCATCGTCGAAGGGCGCGGTGCATGGACGGCCGTCAACGGAGAGCGGACGACCATGCATCCGGGCGACTTCATCATCACGCCGTCCTGGACCTGGCACGACCACGGCAACCCCACGGTCGACGACGGCGGTGAATCGGTCGTCTGGCTCGATGGCCTCGACATTCCGCTGATCGGCCATCTCGATGCGGGCTTTGCGCAAACGTATCCGGAGGTCACGCAACCGGTGCTTCGCCTGGAAGGCGACAGCTTCGCGCGATTCGGACACAACATGGCGCCGGTTCGGCACCGCGTCACGGATCCCACGTCGCCGGTATTCAGCTACCCGTACGAGCGGAGCCGCGAGGCGCTCGACGTGCTCTATCGAAACGGCGAACTGGACGACTGGGACGGCGTGAAGCTTCGCTACGTCAATCCCACGACCGGTGGCTGGCCCATGCCGACTATCGCGACGTTCATGCAGTTCCTGCCGGCCGGTTTTGCGGGCAAGACATATCGCAGCACGGATGCGACCGTCTACTGCGTCGTGGAGGGCACGGGCGTCGCGCAAATCGGCGCAGAGCAATTTCGGTTCGAAGTGCACGATGTGTTCGTGGTCCCTTCGTGGCAGCCCGTCAGTCTGAACACGAACAGCGATTGCGTGCTGTTCAGCTACTCGGATCGCCCGGTGTTGTCCGCATTGAACCTGCTGCGCGAGGCGCGCCAGTAATTCCTTGAGCGAGGGCTCGGATGCGCAGAACGCCCACGCACGATATTCATTTCACGCGATAGAGAACAGGAGTGCTCCATCATGACATTTGTATTCCCCCCCGAGGCACCGGTTGCCGTGCCGGTTGCAGGCAGCGATGCTCAGTTTGCCGTACGACGCGTCTATTGCGTCGGCCGGAATTATGCGGCGCACGCGCGCGAAATGGGCTTCGATCCCGATCGCGAGCCGCCGTTCTTTTTTTGCAAGCCGGCAGATGCCATCGTGCCGGTGGCATATGATGAAACGCTGGAACTGGCGTACCCGTCGCAGACGAGCAACTACCACTACGAGGCCGAACTCGTCGCGGTGATCGGCATGGGTGGCTCGGATATTCCGCTCGAACAGGCGCTCGACCACGTATGGGGCTATGCGGTGGGCCTCGACATGACGCGCCGCGACCTGCAGATGAAGATGCGCGAGATGGGCCGTCCGTGGGAAATCGGCAAGGCGTTCGACCGCTCGGCGCCGATCGGCCCGATTCATCGCGCGAGCGACGTCGGTCATTTCGAGCATGGCGGGGTGTGGCTGACCGTGAACGGCGAAACGAAGCAGACGAGCGACGTGTCGCACCTGATCTGGTCGGTTGCGGAGACGGTGGCCGACCTGTCGAAGTTCTTCCGCCTCGAGCCGGGCGATTTGATCTACACGGGCACGCCGGAAGGTGTTGGCGCAGTCAATGCCGGGGATCTGATGACCGTGGGCGTTGAACGTCTCGGCGAGCTGCGTGTGCGGGTCGCGTGATTGGTAGGACATCCGATGCAACTTCATAACTTCTTCAACAGCTCGACATCCTACCGCGTGCGAATCGCGCTGGCGCTCAAAGGCGTGCCATTCGACTATGTCCCGGTGAATATCCGCACAGGCGCGCATCGGGACGCAGAGTACGTGAATCGGCTCAATCCGTCCGCGGCCGTGCCGGCGCTGGTCGACGGCGATTTCAGCTTGGGCCAGTCGCTCGCGATCGTCGACTGGCTCGACGCGCGCTTCCCGGAACCCAGGCTGATCCCGGCCGATCGCGACCTTCGCGCTCGCGTTCTCGAGCTGTCGTATCTGATTTCCTGCGACATCCATCCTGTCAACAATCTGCGCGTGCTTCGCTACCTCGAAACGGAACTGAACGTGACGCCGGAGCAAAAGAGCGCGTGGTACAGGCATTGGATCGCGGAGGGCATGGCTGGCGTGGAGCGGCTGCTGGGCAAATACGGGAAAGGACCGTGGTGTTTCGGCGACGCGCCGACGCTCGCGGACTGTTGCCTCGTGCCGCAGATGGCGAACGCGCTGAGAATGGGCTGCGACATGGATGCCTATCCGTTGAGTCAGGCCGTGTATCGGCATGCAGGCGAGCATCCGGCATTTGCGGCCGCGCAGCCCATACTCCAGCCGGACTTCGTTACGCCGTAACGGAAGCGAGACAGCATCACTCGTTGTCGCGATGCGCGTTCCGTTCAAGTATTGAGCACGTTTTCGCTCGAGAGATAGGGTAAAGAATGGCACGTGACTTAGAACCTATCCGTAAATAAAGGTATGCTTCGTTCCGAGCCGCAAGCGAATGCGGCATTGGAGCGAAGGCTTGAGCAAGAAGCGAGTCGAATCGTGGGAGGTGACCGATGCATTCTGGCAGCGGGTGGAGCCACTGATCCCGCAACGCGCGCCCTCACCAGAGAAAAAGTACCTGCGCAGGCCGGGAGCGGGACGACCGCCGAAGCCGGCTCGCCAGGTGTTTGAGGCCATTGTGTATGTACTGCGCACGGGCTGCCAATGGAAGGCGTTGCCCAAAGAGCGTTTTGGTAGTGCCAGCGCCATCCACAAACGCTTTCTCGAATGGGAGGCAGCGGGCTTCTTCGAAGCACTCTGGGCGGCAGGACTGGCCGAGTACGACGAGATGGAGGGCATCGCATGGCGCTGGCAAAGCGTCGACGGGGCGGTGATGAAGGCACCCCTGGCACAAGAAGCCGTCGGCCCGAGCCCGACGGATCGGGGAAAAAAATGGAAGCAAACGCCATCTTCTGGTCGACGGTCGTGGCGTCCCGTTGTCGCTCATCGTCACCGGGGCCAACGTCAATGACGGCAAGCGACTCGGTGAGGTCCTCAGCGCCATCATGGTCAAGCGCCCGAATCACCCGCATCGTCGCAGCAAGCACCTGTGTGCGGATGCAGGCTACAAAAGCGCCGAGTGTCTTCGCATCATCGACGAGCACGACTACATTCCTCATGTCGTCGACCGTCGGAAAGAGGCCGACCTCAAGCGGCGCGATCCGAAGAAAAAGGCTCGGCGCTGGGTGGTTGAAGTCTGTGATAGCTGGTTCAACCGCTTTCGCAAACTACTGGTCCGATACGAAAAACTCGAACGCAGTTTCGTCGCCCTAAACCATCTTGCCGCTGCCATCATCGAATTCCGCAAGGTGCCGCTGAGCGTTAACATAATTTACGGATAAGCTCTTAAGCGAAACCGGCGAATCAATGGCATACGGCGCGCTGGTTGTAGTCGGCGCAAGCCAACACCAGCCGACTCGGCCGCTTATGGGGCGTAGGGCTTGCGCCGGCTTGGGCGAGCTCGACCCTTAGCCGACAGGATCACAAATCAGACGGACTCAGGGCGCGACACACTCCATCTAACGTTTTCGATAATTGCGCTGCATGTGGGCGAAATCTACCGTGCAGAATAGTGGAAATCGAGATATCAAATAGGCATGGAGCGTTGATGGAGGCAAAGCGCAGCATCATCTGTGATCAGGAGAATTCCCTATCCGAAGCGTGCGTCGGCTCGGGATTCTCGCACTGGAGATCTTTCCCGATCGGACGATTTGCGATTCCGGCTGACGAAGAGCGAGGGCCGGCAGGAACTGGAGATAAGCTCGAATCTGGTGTACGGGGGAGTTGAGGCAGGAGATTGAAGGTGGTGGAGGTTTCAGCTGAGAATCTGATTGTCGAAGTCGGAAACCAGCAAACAACAAAACCAACCACCATGAGCAAGGATACGGAAAAAGCAGTCGTCGGTCTATCGGGAGCCGGCCTCGGGCTGGATGAATTGGTCCGTCAAGGGGCGCGGCAGGTGATTCAACAAGCGATTGAAGCGGAGTTGGCGGAGCTGCTGGAGCGGTTCGAGAACGTGAAGACGCTGCACGGGCAACGCGCCGTGGTGCGCAACGGCTACTTGCGCGAACGCGAGGTGTTGACGGCGACCGGGCCGATTGCGGTGAAGGTGCCGAAGGTGCGTGATCGATCAGGATCGGGGGTGAAGTTCAATTCGTCGATCGTGCCGCCGTATGTGAGGAAGTCACCCCGTGTCAGCGCGGCGCTGCCGTGGCTATATCTGAAAGGCATCTCGACAGGCGACTTGGGCGAAGCGTTGAGCGTGCTGCTGGGCGAGGACGCGAAGGGCTTGTCGGCGAATGTCGTGAGCCGGTTGAAGGCGCAGTGGGCAGAAGAGCATGCGGCGTGGAGTCGGCGTGACCTGTCGAAGTCGTGTGACGTTGCCCGCGAATTTCGTATCCGCTAACCGAGCATTTATTATGCCGCTTCCTTTCGCTGTGCGGCGTGCCAGTCTTGTTCAAATTGCATCGGACTGACGTAATTCAACGTCGAGTGCAAACGC
>NZ_JAAGPL010000344.1:0-4980 GCF_017104785.1 Burkholderia sp. Ac-20353
TCCCGCGCGCAAACACCACCGCCGTTAATCCGCACTCCCGCTTACTTCGGCAATGCCGGGATCATCCACGTCAGCACATGCTGCTGCAGGAACACGAGCACGCCGAGCAGCAGCGTGAGGATCACGCTATGCCAGAACGTGCGCGCGAACACGACGCCCTCCTGTCCCTTCAGGTCCGTCGTCGACACGCCCGTTGCGATGTTCTGCGGCGAGATCATCTTGCCCATCACGCCGCCCGACGAGTTGGTCGCGGCCATCAACACCGGATCGAGGCCGAGCTGCCGCGCGGCGACCACCTGCAGGTTGCCGAACAGCGCATTGCCCGACGTGTCGCTGCCGGACAGGAACACTGCGACCCAGCCGAGCGACGCGGACACCAGCGGGAACAGCGCGCCCGTCGACGCGACGCCCATGCCGAGCGTGTAGCTGATGCCCGAGTAGTTCAGCAGGTAACCGAGCCCGACGATCATCATCACCGTGACGATTGCGATGCGCGTCTGGCGCCATGTCTTCGCGACGCAGCCGAAGAAGTCGCCGGCGCCGGTGCGCGTCCACACGGCGGTGACGATCGCGGACAGCAGGATCGCGGTGCCCGTGCCGAGCGGCTGGAAGTCCCAGATCGCCGCATACGGCTTGTGGTACAGCGTGACGAACACTGCGTTGTGCAGGCCCGGCCAACGGATCTTCACGTCGCCGATCGCCGCGATGTTCGCGTGCACCCAGATGATCACGACCACCGACACGACGATCCACGGCAGCCAGCCGCCGTAGCCGATGCGTGCGCCGCCGCTGCTGCCGCCGCTGTTGCCACCGCTCGCCGGCGTCGCGCGCGCGACCGCGAACTGCGGGTCGGGCTGCGGTTTCCACACGTGCAGGAACCCGATCGTGACGATCAGCGAGGTCAGCGACGACAGCACGTCGGTGAGCTGATAGCCGAGGAAGTTCGACGTGACGAACTGCGCGAGCGCGAAGCTGCCGCCCGACACGAGCAGCGCGGGCCACAGGCGCGCGATCGACCGCACGCCGCCGTACGCGCCGATCACGTAGAAAGGCAGCAGCAGCGCGATGAACGGCAACTGGCGGCCGACCATCGCGCCGAGCGTGGCGGGCGGCAGCGACGTAACCGCGCCGAGCACGGTGATCGGCACGCCGAGCGCGCCGAACGCGACCGGCGCGGTGTTGAACAGCAGCGTGTACGTGAGCGCCTCGATCGCCGGGAAGCCGAGCGCGATCAACAGCGCGCTCGTGATCGCGACCGGCGTGCCGAATCCGGAGATCCCTTCGAGCAGGCAGCCGAACGAGAACGCGACGACGAGCAGCACGAGGCGGCGGTCGTCGGGCAGGTGGTCGAGCATCCATTGCCGGAACTGGTCGAAGCGGCCCGACTTCACCGCGATGTTGTACAGCAGCAAGGCGTTGAAGACGATCCACATCACGGGGATCAGCGCGAGCGCCATGCCGGCGGCGACCGCGTCGAACGCGAGGCCCGCCGGCATGCCCCACGCACCGATCGCGACCGCGAGGCCCGCGATCAGCCCGGCGAGCGACGCCTGCCATGCGGGACGGCGCAGCACGCCGAGTGCGATCAGCGCGACCGCGATCGGGATCGCGGCGACGAGGAACGACAGCAACAGTGAATTGCCGACCGGCGTCAGCGGCTGCGCGTATGCGATGCCGGCGGGTAGAGCGGCGGTGGGGCTCATGGTGTCTCCTGTGCCTCCTGTGCAAACACCCGGGCGCTTGCGCACGCAACGACGTCGCCGCGCCTATGGATCGGTCACTTAAAAAGGTTAGGAGGCGTGCGGCGCTTCTACAAGGAGGGACATGCCCGAGGCGGATCGACGCCGGTACTGGCGGTACTCGGCGGTGCTCGCCAGCACTCGGCGGCGCTCTCTGGCACGCTGCGGCACATCGCAGCACGACGCGGCGCGCGCCGCCCTGCCGCGTCCGGCAACGCGCTGCTGCAATCTTGCACGGCGAACAAAGGTGCCTCTCCGGCAGCGTGATGTTTCGTTTGGCGTCCGAAGCCTAGACTGCACGCATCGGTTCCGTTCGTGCCGACTACGGTGCGACACCGGAACGCCTACGGAGAGTACGAAAATGAAGACGATGATTCGTGCGGCCTGGGCCTGTGTCCTGATCGGCACGGCCGTCGCAGCCCATGCGCAAACGGCATCACATCCGCTGACGCGCGCCGAGGTCCGCCAGGAACTGGCTGACATGCAGGCCGCCGGCTACCGGCCCGGCATCATCAGCAGCCCGGACTATCCGCAGAACATGCAGGCGATCGTGAAGCAGGTCGCGCAGGCGCACGCCGCCACCGGTTACGGCAGCAACGGCAACGTTGCCACGGAGTCCGGAAAGCCGGGCCAAGTGCCCACGATCGATCGCAATACCTACGCGCATCACTGACGCCGGCACGCGATGAACCGCATCGGCAATCTCGTGATGGTGACGCCGCCGGGCGATGCCGGCGGCCTTCATGCGCGCCGCCCGCCGCGCACGCGGCGCCTCGCGTTCGCGGTGCACGCGCGGCCGCATCGGGCCGCATCGGCCAAGACTCCACGCACGCCGATGCGCGCGGCCGCGTGCGGCGTCGTCAGACGCTGAAGCGGTTCAGCGTGTACGCGCGATAGGCCGCGACGAACGCGTCGAACGAACCGGCCTCCTTCGCTTCCAGTTCGGCCTGCTCGGCGAGCGACCGTGCGGCGAGCGTTTCCGCCGTGCGCTGGTCGGCTTCAGCGAGCGGCCGCGCGCGGAAATGCGCGGCATGCGCGTCGCTTTGCGCAAGCGCGAACGCGAGGAACGACTGTCCGTTGTCGCGCATCGTGCGCAGCACGCGCGCGGACGGCGTGCGCTCCGGATCGGCGAGCTTCTCGCGCTGTGCGGCGATTGCGCGTGCATGCTCGTCGCCACCGCGAATTTCGTCGAGACGGCGGCCGACGGCTTCGATCTTCGCCATCAGCTCGTCTGCCCACGCTTGCAGCGCGACCGGGCTGCCACCGCGCGACAGCATCAGGCCAGGCTTGCGCCCTTCCATCGTCACGCTGCCGAAGTTCGCGTTCGCCTCACGGTACGCGTCGCAATCGAGCGGCGGGCTCGCATCGAGCGCGCACGCGAGCAGATACGCATCGAGAAAGCGCGCGGTGTCGAGCGCGATACCGGTCGGCTCGAACGGATCGATGTCGAGGCAGCGCACTTCGATGTACTGCACGCCGCGCGATGCGAGCGCATGCAGCGGACGCTCGCCCGAATACGTGACGCGCTTCGGGCGGATCGTCGAGTAGAACTCGTTCTCGATCTGCAGCACGTTCGTATTGATCTGGATCCACTCGCCGTCGCGATGCGTGCCGATCGCCTCGTATGCCGGATACGGCTCGCTCACGGCCTTCGACAGCGCGTCGAGATAGCCCGGCAGCGTGTTGTAGTCGGCCTGCAGCGCCGCCTGCGCGGTCGTGTTCGAGTAGCCGAGATCGCTCATCCGCAGGCTCGTCGCGTACGGCCGGTACAGCGTGTCCGCGTCGAACGTGTCGAGCGTGTGCGGCTGGCCGCGCAGGAATTTCAGGTCGAGCGCGGGCGACGCGCCGAACAGGTACATCAGCAGCCAGCTCGTACGGCGGAAGTTGCGGATCTGCGCGAGATAGCGCTCAGACTGGTAGTCGACGAGCGTCGCGGTCGAGCCCTCTTCCGCATGCAGGCGCCGCCAAATCTCTTCGTGCAGCGAGTAGTTGTAGTGGATCCCGGCGATGCACTGCATCGTGCGGCCGTAGCGATACGCGAGGCCGCGCCGGTACACGGTCTTCAGGCGGCCGATGTTCGACGTGCCGTAGTTGGCGATCGGAATCTCGTCGTCGGCGGGCAGCAGGCCCGGCATCGAGTCGGTCCACAGCATCTCGTCGCCGAGCGACGCATACACGTAGCGATGCAAATCGTCGAGGCGTTCGAGCGTGAGCGCCGCATCGCGTTCGGCCGGGGTGATCAGCTCGACCAGCGCTTCCGAATAGTCGGTCGTCAGCGACGGATGCGTGAGCGCCGAACCGAGCGCGCGCGGATGCGGCGTGAACGCAATCATCCCGTCGCGCGTCACGCGCAGGCTTTCCTTTTCGATGCCGCGCAGGCCGCCGGGCAGATGCTGCCGCGTCGGGCCGGTGCTCAGCGCGTCGAGGCGATCCAGCAGCAAATCGGTCTGGCGGATGGTCATGGTGTTCGACATGGATGCGCAAGTGCGGGCACGGCGCGCGTGGAACGCTCACGCGCAGCCGGCTGGATTGTTGGTCGCTTCGTTGGTAGCGGGCACTTTAACATCTCGCCGAAACACGCGCTTGAGGCGGCCTCGGGCGCGGGCTTACGCGTCGCGGCAGGCCCGGCGGGGCTGGCGGAACGACGGCGCCCGCGGCAGCAGAAATGTCTGCGACAACGTCCCGCAGGGCAGACCAACGGCTGCGGCGCGGAGCAGGCGGGTTCATTCGTCTGCGGGATGACGAGCCACATCGGCCGGTGGACGGTGCAACCCCGCGGGTCACCCGCCCCCCATCACCCGCCGCGCGCGCCGCCTGCGCGGTCGGCCACCTCGTTCCACAAATGCAGCGCCGCATACGCGCGCCACGGACGCCAGCCGTCCGTGCGGCGCTTCTGGCTCGCGAGCCGGTCGAGCGACGGGTCGCGCGCGGCGATCGACTGCATCAGCACGAGATCCGACGCGGGCCATGCGTCCGGATCGCGCCACGCGCGCATCGCGATGTATTCGACCGTCCACGGCCCGATCCCGGGCAGATCGAGCCACGCCTGCCGCAGCGCCGCCAGGTCGGCCTGCGCCGGATCGACCGGCACGTCGCCCGCCGCGACCGCGCGCGCGACCCCGGTCAGCGCCGCAAGATCGGAAGAGCGTCGTGTCGGGAAAGAGGTTCGGAACTGGTGTACATCCTGGTTGTCGCAGTACCAGTCACAAAAACACTCATGTCTACATCTCTACTACTACGT
>NZ_JAAGPL010000345.1:0-5078 GCF_017104785.1 Burkholderia sp. Ac-20353
GGAAGTCGGCCCGCTTGGAGAGGAAGTTGGTATAGGCCCGTTCCAAATCCTTCAGCGATTGTTGCAATGGATGCGTCGGCGCCTCTTTGAGCCACGGCGTTTCCATGCCATTGCGCCACCCGGTGAGTTGCTGGCACAGCCCGGCATAGCCCAGCTTCTTCTCGCCCCGCTCGTAGCGCGCTTTCTGCAACGCCAGCGCCTTGTTGAACACGAAGCGACACGCTCCGGCGAAGCAGCGCATGTCGCGCGCCTGCTCGCCAGTCGGCATCAGTTCGAATTTGAAGGCCTGGAAACGTTGCATAGGCTGAGCGTATCAGCCACCACTTACGCGTTGTCAAGGACGCCTTCGGCGTCCGCGCTTTCCTTCTCCCGCCTGAAGTCCGGGGCTTGCCGCGCTTTCTGGTCAACCTGCATGTTCGGCCTTCCCTAACCGGAGGGCAAGCTAGTTCCGATCGACGCGATGCCACCTCAACGCTCATCGGACGCCCCGATTTGCCGAAGTCGGCCGGGGCAAAGATCAAAAGCGGCGCTCAAGGAAACTCACTGCCCCGGCTTCACGACGGGACGAAACGTGTCGCTGCCGATCAACAGCGCGTCGCATTTGTTATGGGTTGCGGTCGGATATTTTCTAGATCCCATGGCGTTGTGCCGAGAAGATACACGTCGCCAGGTGGGCAATAGCGTGCCGAGGCGCCGCATCGCCGTCCTGGAAAGCGAAGTTCATTGGACAGCAGGCCAGAAATTAAAAAATATGGATTGGAGGATGACATGAATAATAGTCATACGGGCCTCGCGACAGGCCTGAAGCAACGCCACGTCACGATGCTGTCGATCGCGGGCGTGATCGGCGCGGGCTTGTTCGTCGGCTCCGGACACGCCATCGCGGCAGCCGGACCAGCGGCGCTGATCGCCTATGCGCTGACGGGTGCGCTCGTCGTCCTGGTGATGCGCATGCTCGGGGAAATGGCCGTCGCCCATCCGGACAGCGGCTCGTTCTCCACCTACGCCGATCGCGCGATCGGCCACTGGGCCGGCTTCACGATCGGCTGGTTGTACTGGTGGTTCTGGGTGCTGGTTATCCCGATCGAGGCGACGGCTGCGGCCACCATCCTCAACGCGTGGTTCCCGAACATCGCGACCTGGATCTTCGCGCTCGGCGTCACGCTGCTGCTGACGGTCACCAACCTCTTCTCGGTCAAGAACTACGGCGAATTCGAATTCTGGTTCGCGCTGATCAAGGTCGTCGCGATCGCGCTGTTCATCGCGATCGGCGGCGCGGCCGTCTTCGGACTGCTGCCGGGCGGCCACGTGTCGGGCTTCGCGAACCTGGTCACACACGGCGGGTTCATGCCGAACGGGATCGGCGCGGTGTTCGCCGGCATGCTGATGACGATGTTCTCGTTCGTCGGCACCGAAATCGTGACGATCGCCGCGGCCGAATCCGAACATCCGGAGCGCCAGATCGTGCGCGCGACGAATTCGGTGATCTGGCGCATCTCGCTGTTCTATCTCGGCTCGATCCTGTTCGTCACCGCGATCGTGCCGTGGAACGACCCGCTGCTGCCGGTGCACGGCTCCTACCAGCGCGTGATGGAACTGCTCGGCGTGCCGCATGCGAAGGCGATCATCGACGTAATCGTGCTCGTGTCGGTCGCGAGTTGCCTGAACTCGGCACTGTATACGGCGTCGCGGATGCTGTTCTCGCTCGCAAAGCGCAAGGACGCACCGGCGTTCCTGCAGCGCACGGATTCGACGGGCACGCCGAAGGCCGCCGTGCTCGCGTCGACCGCGTTCGGCTTTCTCACCGTGATCGCGAACTACGTGGTGCCGGAGCAAGTGTTCAACGTGCTGATCGCGACGTCGGGCGCGATCGCGCTGCTCGTTTATCTGGTGATCGCGGTGTCGCAACTGCGGATGCGCCGAATGCTCGACGTGAACGGCGCGGCGCTGACACTGCGGATGTGGATGTTCCCGTGGCTTACGTGGGCGGTCATCCTGTTCATCTGCGGGACGCTCGTCACAATGCTGTTCCTCGACGGTCACCGGATGGAAGTTGCCGCGACAGCGGTGCTCGCCGGACTCGTGCTGATCGCCGCGCGGCTGAACCAGCGCAGCCGCGATGCTCAGTCGAGCCTTGGCCGCCGCGGGGTGTCATCGGCCTGAAGAGCAATCGACGCGCGAATGCAGGCACGGGTTGTCGCTGCCTGCGACGACCCCCTTGTTCCGCAGCTGCGCCAGCAGTTGCCCGATCAGTGCATCATCATGAGCCATGCAACGCATGTCGCAAGCCCGCCGGAACCCGCTAAACCGGCGCGTATCCGGTTCGGTTTCATCCTGTTGCCGAATTTCACGCTGACGGCGTTCTCGGGCATGATCGACGTGCTGCGGCTCGCGGCCGACGAGGGAGACAACAGCCGGCCGGTCAGATTGTCGTGGACGATCCTGGGAGACATGGCCTCCCCAGTTCGCGCAAGTTGCGGGATTCAGATCGCGGCGTGGGAGTCGTTGAATTCGCGTCAGGAATACGACTACGTGGTCGTCGTGGGCGGGCTCCTGCATGCCCGATCGGAGCTCGATGCAGCCACGCTGGGATTCATTCGCGCGGCCGCGTCGGCGGGCTCGATGCTGGTCGGCATCTGCACCGGAGCGTTTGCGCTGGCGCGCGCGGGTGTGATGGCCGGACATCGCATCTGCATCAGCTGGTTTCACTACTGGGACTTCATCGAGCGGTTTCCGTCCGTCGATGCCAGGCTCGTGGTCTCCGACCGCCTTTTTGTTCTGGACGGCCGCCGCGTGACCTGCTCCGGGGGACGCGCATCGATCGATGTTGCCGCCGCGATCCTGGTGCGACACATCGAGCCGTCGATCGTCTACAAGGCGCTTCGCATCCTGCTGGTCGACGGGCGCGAGACGGTCAACGCGCCGCAACCGCATCCACCTGGCGTCGCGCCCAACGCGCATCCGAAGGTGAAGCGCGCGATCCTGCTGATGGAACAACATATCGGCCACTCGATTACGATCGACGAGCTGGCGCGAAGGCTGGACCTCTCGGCGAGACAGCTGGAACGCCTGTTCAGGGAAGCAACCGGCAGCGGACCAGCCGCCTGCTACCGGGCGATCCGGATTCGCACGGCGGCGTGGATGCTGATGCACCTGGACAAGAACATTTCCGTGATCGCGGCAGCCTGCGGATTTGCCGACGCGTCGCATCTCGGGCGGGAGTTTCGGCGGGCCTACGGGATGTCGCCGAGCGCTTATCGGGAAGGTCTGACACCGGGAGCACTCGGTGAGATATCCGATCGGGGCGATCGTGCGACCACCTTGGGCGAGCTGTTTCCCAATCGGAACGAGTTTTATTGAATCGGGAGGGCGGAGGTGTTCGGCCTTCTGGTGCGTCGCTTCTGCTCGTCGACGAGCGGGGATGGCGAATTTGAATGGGCCTACGCGAGAGAATGAGACGTTAGAAATTGCGCGCCAGGCCGACCATGAACATGTCCTGGTCCTTGTCGTTGCCGGTTGCGACACGATTGAAGCGCAAGCTCGCCGCCCAATCGTTCGTGACCTGATAGGTTACCTGCGCGCTGAGCAAGGCATTGAGTCTCGTCTTGCTCGAGACCTCGTCCCGATCATGCGAGAGATACGGGCCTGCACCTGCCGAAAGCGCCCATTTGCTCCTGATCGGCGCGACGTACCAGAATTGCGCTGCCACACCTCTTCGGCCGGCGACGCCGTTATTGCCTTCATAGACGAAGCTCGCCGAATAGGCCCACGCATTGCCGAGCGGCCGCTTGACTTCGACCATATACCCCTTTTCGATCGGCACTTGGGGACGGTTCGTCTGCGACGTCCCGGCCCAAACGCTAACCTGCGTCTTGCCGTCCGAAAACGCCGGGCCAGGATCGCCGCCAAAATCCGAGCCGATGCCGAAGAGCACCGCGTCGGAGTTGAATCCGTCGATCATCTGAACGTGGTTGTACTGCACCTTGAGGAAGAAGCGGTTGGGAACGACGTAATACCGCACCGCTGCTGAGGCGCGCACGCCCCATCGCTTTTCGTTACGCGGCTGGTTGTCGACATGTGTCGTGTCCATGCTGAAATACGGCCCCGCCGACAATTCGAGCGCCAAGCGATCGCCGACCGGCCAACGAAACGAACCCAGGGCGGCGAAGCCGTCACGGTGGTGATCGACGGGATGCCCCTCGTTCACATACGCGAGGTAGACCGAGAGGTAGTCATTCAGGACGTCGCCGAAGCCGACTTCGTAGGCACGCCAATGCATGTCGCCACCCTCGGTCGCACGTCCGTCACCATACACTGCATAGACGTTGATCGTTCTTTCCGATGGCTTGAAGCTCGAAGGACTGTCCTCGGCGTGCGCGAGGCCTGCGCCTGCCAGACTTGCCAGACCGGCGATCGAGCTTGTGAGGACGAAGCGCGAATAGATGCGACGGCACTGCCCCATTTGGACACCCCCTCACCTTGGTAACCGCGATTTCCTGGACAAGCTGATAGCGATTATAGGCGGCCTCGGCTAATAGGGGTAATCCTCACAACTCAGGCCGCCGACCCTTGTATACAAAGGGCCGAGCAGCCATGACGCGGCACGTCGCCATCGACTGGAATTTGCAGCACGCTCCTGAGGAATCACACCCCGGGCCGCGATATGCATGAGTTCGAGACCGGCCACACGAACCTATGGAATCCGCCCGGCGCTACCCTCGAATTTGAAGCCCCGCAATTGGTCCCGATGTTTTAGCGCACGGTCAGGTTGTGGCCACGGTGCGAGGGAGCAATGACGAGTGCTACATACACACTCTGACTGCGTGCCTGATTGCTCTAGCGCCACGGTTGCGGTTTACCTGATCAAACCGCCAGGCAGAGGTATTTGATCACGACGTAATCGTCGATCCCGTAGTGCGAGCCTTCGCGGCCGAGGCCCGATTGCTTCACGCCGCCGAACGGCGCGACTTCGTTCGAGATCAGGCCCGTGTTCACGCCGACCATCCCGTATTCGAGCGCTTCGGCAACCTTCCACACGCGGCCGATGTCGCGGCTGTAGAAGTACGCGGCCAGGCCGA
>NZ_JAAGPL010000346.1:0-4974 GCF_017104785.1 Burkholderia sp. Ac-20353
TGACGTGATCCTGCGCGACGAGATCGGCCATGTCGCGATCGGCAACCGCTGGTTCCGCCATCTGTGCGACGAGGCGGGCCGGGATCCGGTGCCGGCCTACCGGCAACTGGCCGAACAGTATCGCGCACCGCGTTTGCGCGGGCCGTTCAATTTCGATGCGCGCCGCAGCGCCGGCTTCGAGCCGGCCGAACTGGATGCGCTGGCCGCGCAGGACGATGCCGGTGACGGCGCTGCGCGACCGGCCTAGAGAGGTGCCTCGATACGTGAGCCGATTGCCGGGGCGCGCCCGCTCAGCGGACGCGCCATCGCTATAATCGAACGATCATTCTTTTTTTGGCGGCTGTAATGACTGCGTCGAGTTCTGTTTCCGATTTCGTCACGGTGCGTGGCGTCAAGCTGCATGTGCGGCGCTGGGGCCGGCGGGACGCGCCGATCCTGTTCATGCTCCATGGCTGGATGGATGTCGCGGCGTCGTTCCAGTTCGTCGTCGACGCGCTCGCGGGCGACTGGCAGGTGATCGCGCCGGACGCGCGCGGTTTCGGCCTGTCCGACTGGCCCGTCGCGCGGCAAGGCGGCGGCAATTACTGGTTCCACGAATACATCGGCGACCTCGATGCGCTGGTCGACCACTATGCGCCGACCGGCGAGGTCAACCTGGTCGGGCACAGCATGGGCGCGAATGTCGTGTGCCTGTATGCGGGTGCGCGGCCGGAGCGCGTGCGGCGGGTGGTCGACCTCGAGGGCTTCGGCCTCGCGCCCGCGCGGGCCGAGCAGGCGCCACGCCGATTGCGCGGCTGGCTCGACGACTTGCGCGAGCCGCCGGCGCTGAAACCTTATGCGTCGCTCGACGACGTGGCCGCCCGCCTGATCAAGACCAACCCGCGGCTCGATCCGCGCCGCGCGGCGTTCCTGGCCGCGCACTGGTCGAAGCGTGGCGACGACGGGCGTTTCCATCTGCTCGCGGATTCCGCGCACAAGATGATGGGGCCGCTGCTGTACCGGCTCGACGAGGTGATGGCGACCTGGTCGCAGGTACGTGCGAAGGTGCTGCACGTCGAGGCGGTCAATTCGCCGACGCTCGCGTACCTGGCCGGCGACATCCCGGTGCCGGAATTCAAGGCGCGATTCGGCGCGTTCGCCGACTGGCGCGAGAAACTCGTCGAGGATGCCGGTCACATGGTTCACCACGACCAGCCGGAGCAGATCGCGGCACTGATCGAGGCGTTCTGCGCGTAGCGCGCGCTGCGGGTGCGTGTAGGGCAGAGTGGGCACAAGTGGTCGCCAGCCGCCATCTGCGGTACCCTTCGCGCGGCGGCGGAATGCCGCATTGCAGTAGAATGAAGCTTCATTTCCGATGCCGACAATGAACGCCGATCTCCACTGCCATTCGAATGTTTCCGACGGGCTGCTGTCGCCCGTTGACGTTGCGCGCCGCGCCCATGCGGGCGGCGTCACCCTCTGGGCGCTCACCGATCACGACGAGGTGGGCGGCCAGGCGGCGGCACGCAGCGAGGCGGAAGCGCTCGGCATGCGTTACCTGAACGGCGTCGAGATTTCCGTGACCTGGGCATCGCGCACCGTGCACATCGTCGGCCTGAACATCGATCCGGAGAACCCGGCGCTCGTCGACGGCCTGTATCGCACGCGCCACGGCCGTGCGGCCCGCGCGCAGGCGATCGGCGCCCAGCTCGACAAGCTCGGCATTCCGGGCGCTTACGAAGGCGCACTGAAATACGTGTCGAACCCCGACCTGATCTCGCGCACGCACTTCGCGCGTTTTCTCGTCGAGAGCGGCCATGCCGAATCGACGGCCGACGTGTTCGACCGCATCCTCGGCGACGGCAAGCCCGGCTTCGTCCCGCACCGCTGGGCGAAGCTGTCCGACGCGGTGCAGTGGATCCGTGGCGCGGACGGCGAGGCCGTGATCGCGCATCCGGGCCGCTATCGCTATACGCCGGTCGAGTACGACGCATTTTTCGGCGAATTCATCGATTTCGGCGGGCGGGCGATCGAGGTGGTGACCGGCAGCCACACGCCGGACCAGTACCGCGAATATGCGGACGTCGCGCGCCGTTTCGGCTTCGAAGTGTCGGTCGGTTCCGACTTCCACGCGCCCGGTGAAGGGCGTATCGAGCTGGGCAGCCTGCCGCCGCTGCCGTCCGACCTGAAACCCGTCTGGGAACGCTGGCTCTGACGCCCCGCGGGCGCGAGCCGTGTGCGCCGCTGGTACGGCGTGCCTCCGTACACCCCATCTTGACCTGTCCCCATGTCCCAGTTCTTCAGGATTCATCCGGATGATCCGCAGCCGCGCCTGATCAAGCAGGCGGTGGAGATCGTCAACAAGGGCGGCGTGATCGCGATGCCGACCGATTCGAGCTATGCGCTCGCATGCCACCTCGACGACAAGGACGCGGTCGAGCGCGTGCGTCGGATCCGTGGCCTCGATGAAAAACAGCACCTGTCGTTGCTGGTGCGCGACCTGTCGGAACTCGCGAACTTCGCGATGGTGGACAACCGGCAGTACCGGCAAATCAAGTCGGTGACGCCCGGCCCGTACGTGTTCATCCTGCAGGCGACGAAGGAAGTCCCGCGGCGGCTGTCGCACCCGTCGCGCAAGACGATCGGGCTGCGGGTGCCGGATCATGCGATCACGCTTGCGCTGCTGGAAACGCTCGGCCAGCCGCTGCTCGGCACGACGCTGATCCTGCCGCCGGACACGGATCCGCTGAACGATCCGGAAGATATTCGCGCGCGCCTCGAGAAGCGGGTCGACCTCGTGATCGACGGCGGTGCGTGTCCGGCCGAATCGTCGACGGTGATCGACCTGACGGGCGACGAACCGCAACTCGTGCGTGCCGGGCGCGGGCCGCTGGAGCCGTTCGGGCTGACGGCGGACTGAGTCCGCATCGTTCCGTTTGCGCACGATTGCGCTTGTTACAATAACGCGATATGGATGCTTCCCTGATACAGACCATCGCCGTCTACGCGCTGCCCGTAATCTTCGCGATCACGCTGCACGAGGCTGCTCACGGCTATGCCGCACGCCTGCTCGGTGACAACACTGCGTACATGATGGGGCGCGTGTCGTTCAACCCGATGCGTCACATCGACCCGATCGGCACGATCGCGATTCCGCTCGCGCTGTATTTCCTGACCGGCGGCTCGTTCCTGTTCGGTTATGCGAAGCCGGTGCCGGTCGCATTCCGCAATCTGCGCGATCCGCGCTGGGGCAGCCTGTGGGTGTCGCTGGCCGGACCCGCGTGCAACTTCGTGCAGGCGCTCGTGTGGGGCGTATTGCGTATCGTGCTGCACGGCACGGGCGTCGACGAGCCGTTCTTCCTCGGCATGGCAACGGCCGGCATCAGCGTGAACCTCGTGCTCGGCGTGCTGAACCTGTTTCCGCTGCCGCCGCTCGACGGCGGCCGCATCCTGGCGGCGCTGCTGCCGCCGAAGCAGTCGATCGCGCTGTCACGCATCGAGCCGTACGGTTTCATCATCGTCCTCGTGCTGGTCACGACGGGCGTGCTGACGAATTTCTGGCTGCGTCCGCTCGTGAACGTCGGCTACGACGTGCTGAACGCCATCCTGTCTCCTTTCGCCTCGCTTTTCTAACGACAATCATGTTCCCAGATCGTATTTTCTCCGGCATGCGACCCACCGGGTCGCTGCACCTCGGCCACTACCACGGCGTGCTGAAAAACTGGGTGAAGCTGCAGTCCGAGTACCCGTGTTTCTTCTGCGTCGTCGACTGGCACGCGCTGACGACGCACTACGAAACGCCCGAGGTGATCGAGAAGAACGTGTGGGACGTGCTGATCGACTGGCTCGCGTCCGGCATCGATCCGGCGCAGGCGACGCTGTTCATCCAGAGCAAGGTGCCCGAGCACGCGGAACTCGCGCTGTTGCTCGGCATGAGCACGCCGCTCGGCTGGCTCGAACGCGTGCCGACCTACAAGGAGCAGATGGAGAAGCTGAAGGACAAGGATCTGTCGACCTACGGCTTCCTCGGCTATCCGGTGCTGATGGCGGCGGACATCCTGCTGTACCGCGGCTCGCTCGTGCCGGTCGGCGAGGACCAGGTGCCGCACGTCGAGATGACGCGCGAGATCGCGCGCCGCTTCAATTACCTGTACGGCCGCGAGCCGGGCTTCGAGGAGAAGGCGCTCGAAGCCGCGAAGAAGCTCGGCGGCAAGCGCGCGAAGCTGTACCACGAACTGCGCAACGCATATCAGCAGGAAGGCGACGACGAGGCGCTCGAGCAGGCGCGTGCGATGCTGCAGGAATCGCAGAGCCTGTCGATGAGCGACCGCGAGCGTCTGTTCGGCTATCTCGAAGGCGCACGCAAGATCATCCTCGTCGAGCCGCAGGCGCTGCTGACGGAAGCGTCGCGCATGCCGGGCCTCGACGGCCAGAAGATGTCGAAGTCGTACGGCAACACGATCGGCCTGCGCGAGGACGCGGAGACGATCACGAAGAAGGTCCGCACGATGCCGACCGACCCCGCGCGCGTGCGCCGCACCGATCCGGGCGATCCGGACAAGTGCCCGGTGTGGCAGCTTCATCAGGTCTACACGGACGAGTCGACGCACGAGTGGGTGCAGAAGGGCTGCCGCTCGGCGGGCATCGGCTGTCTCGATTGCAAGCAGCCGGTGGTCGAAGGCATCCTGCGCGAACAGCAGCCGATGCTCGAGCGTGCGCAGAAGTACATGGACGATCCGTCGCTGCTGCGCGCCATCGTCGCCGACGGTTGCGACAAGGCGCGCAAGTACGCGACTGAGACAATGCGCGACGTGCGCGACGCAATGGGCCTGTCGTACACCTGAGCCCCATGCGCGAATCGCTGATCACCGCGGCCGGCACGCACGCCGGACTTGCCGAGCCGTCACGCTGGGTGGCGGGCTGGTCGACGCTCGTCCCGGCGGGCGGCGCGGTGCTGGACGTCGCCGCGGGCGGCGGCCGGCATGCGCGCTGGTT
>NZ_JAAGPL010000347.1:0-4436 GCF_017104785.1 Burkholderia sp. Ac-20353
CGCTCCACGCGGCCGGGCCCGTCAGGCGGCGCGGCGCGATCGGCCGCATGCGCCGGCCGTGCGCATAGCGCTGGCGGCGGCGCCCGTAGCGTTCGAGCGCGATCATGCCGACGACGATCGCGAGCATCGCGAGCGCGATCTGCGCGGCGCCGGCGAGATCGGAGCGCGTGATCCACGTCGTGTAGACGGATACCGTCAGCGTCTGCACGCCGAGAAACTCGGACGCGCCGATGTCGTTCAGCGTCTCGAGCAGCGCAAGGCTCGCGCCGACCGCGATCGCGGGCCGCGCGAGCGGCACGACGACACGCCAGAACGTCGCGACACGTCCCGCGCCGAGCGTGCGCGCGGCTTCGAGCAGGCTCGCGGACTGCGTGACGAACATCGCGCGCGTGCTCAGGTACACGTACGGATACAGCACGAAGCCGAGCACGAAGATCGCGCCGGGCAGCGAGCGCAGGTCGGGCAGCCGGAACTGGCGCGGGCTGTCGAAGCCGAGCAGCCAGCGGATCGCGCCCTGCACGGGGCCGATCGGGTGCAGCAGGTCGAGATACGCGAACGCGACGATGTAGGTCGGCACCGCGAGCGGCAGCAGCAGCGCCCACGTCAGCGCGCGGCGCCCCGGGAAGTCGTACGCGGTGACGAGCCACGCGCAGCCGGTGCCGACGACCGTGACGATCGCGCCGACGCCCGCGAGCAGCAGCAGCGTGTTCGCGAGCGCCTGCGGCAGCACGAATTCGGCGAGGTGACGCCAGTGCGCGAAATCGGTGTCGAGCGCGGCGCCGATCAGCGTCGCGAGCGGCGCCGCGACCGCCGCGGCGATCACGAGCGCCGCGACGAGCCAGATGCCACCCTTCACGCGCGGCGCTCGCCGCAGGCGGCGTGCGGGCGCGAACGACGCGTTGGTCGGGGCAGTCGGGCCGGTTGCGTCAGTTGCGTCAGTTGTCAAAGCCGACCTTGTCGACGAGCTGGCTTGCCTGCTTGCGGTACTTCGCGATCTCCGCGAGCGGCAGCGGATCGACCTTCAGCGGGCCGAAGCTCGCGACGACCGGGTCGAGTTTCACGTTCGCGCGCACCGGATATTCGTAGTTCGCCTGCGCGTATAGCGTCTGTGCGTCCGGCGACACGAGGTATTCGAGCAGCTTCACCGCGTTCGCCTTGTGCGGCGCGTGCTTCGCAACCGCCGCACCGCTGATGTTCACGTGCGTGCCACCGCTCTTTTCGTTCGCGAAGGTCGGCCGCACGACCTTGATCGCGTCGCCCCATTTGCGCGCGTCGGTGCCCGGTTCGGCGTTCTTCATGTGGCCGACGTAGTAAGCGTTCGCGAGGCCGACGTCGCAGATACCGCCGAGGATGTCGCGCGCGACGTCGCGGTCGCCGCCGGTCGCCTTGCGCGCGAGGTTGGCCTTCACGCCGCGCAGCCACTTCTCGGTCGCGGCTTCGCCGTCGTGCGCGATCATCGCGGCGACGAGCGCGGTGTTGTACGGATGCTGGCCCGAGCGGATGCACACCTTGCCTTTCCATTTCGGATCGGCGAGATCCTCGTAGCGGAACGCGTCGACCTTCAGGTCCTTCTCGACGTACAGCACGCGGTCGCGCAGTGACAGCGCGTACCAGTCGCCCTGCGCGCCGCGCAGGTTCGCGGGAATTGCGTCGTCGAGCGCCTTCGAGCGCACCGGCTGCGTGAGACCGCCGTCGACGAGATCGAGCAGGTTGCCGATGTCGACCGTCATCAGCACGTCGGCCGGCGACTGGCCACCTTCCGCCTTCACGCGTTCGAGCAGGCCGTCCTTCACGAACACGGTGTTGACCTTGACGCCGCTCTGTTTCGTGAACGCGTCGATGAGCGGCTGGATCAGCTTCGGCTCGCGGGTGGTGTACAGGCTGACTTCGTCGGCTGCATGGGCGAGCGGCGCGAACGCGGCGGCGGACACGGCGAGGGCGCTGACGAGCGGAAGCAGGCGGGTGCGCGAAGGCGACATGGGGGCTCCGATGAGGCAGGCGGACGAACGGGCGTTCCGGGACGCGCCTGCCGCTCGAGCAACCCGGAGCATTACAGAATGAAAGACTCTGGATTTTAGATCGAAATGGGAATGGTTATCAAATGAAAGCTTGCGGCGAGCGCTGGCGGGCGTGTGCGGAAGGGGGAAGGAGAGCGAACGGAGAGTTTCGGCAAGGTGCGCACAAGCGCGTAAAATGCGTGCTTCGATGAATTTGACGGAGCAGGGCCGCACCATGAACGATCAGCGCAAGAAGAATCCTGTACGCAACGTGGGCATCCTGATCGTCGTGGCCGTGTCGATCGTGATCGGGACGATCCTGTACAACGCGATCTCCGAGAAGCGCGCGTACGACGAGGCCCATCCGGCCGAAGCAACGAGCGCGTCGACCGCGCACTGACGTCGCGGCGGCGGACGCGCGGGGGCGCGTCGGACGGCTGGATCGGCGGATAGCTGGATCGCCGGGCCGTCGGATTGCCGAACCGCCGAATCACCAAAAAACAACGCGAATCCGGCCGGGAGCGGCGGGATTCGCGTGCCCGGGACGGTGCGCCCGGCCCGGGAGGGAAGCGACGCGCAGGCACCGGAGCCGGTGCCGCGCGGATGCGTCAACGTGACGCAGGTGCGAACTTCGGGCGGATCCGGATGAAGAAGACGGCCGCGAGCAGCACGAGCCACGCGGCGCCGACATACAGCGCGATGCGCGTGTCGTCGAACCAGCCGAGCATCACGATCACGAAGCCCATGAACGCGATCGTCAGCGCCGGCGCGACCGGCCACAGCGGCACCTTGAACTTCAGCGCCGCGACTTCGGCGGCCGGCAGGCGCCGGCGCATCGCGACCTGCGACAGCAGGATCATCAGCCACACCCACACCGTCGCGAACGTCGCGATCGCCGCGACCACCAGGAACACGTCCTTCGGCATCAGGTAGTTCAGCAGCACGCCGACGAACAGCGCGCCGGCCATCACGAGCACCGTGACCCACGGCACGCCGTGCCGCGACGTCGACATCAGCACGCGCGGCGCCTGGCCTTGCTGCGCCATCCCGAACATCATGCGACCCGCGCCGAAGATGTCGCTGTTGATCGCCGAGATCGCCGCGCTGATCACGACGAGGTTGAGGATCGTCGCGGCCGATTTCACGCCGAGCGCGGAGAAGATCTGCACGAACGGGCTGCCGTCGTTGCCGACACCCGTCCACGGGCTGATCGACATCAGCACGATCATCGTCAGCACGTAGAACAGCAGGATCCGCGCGGGCACCGCGTTGATCGCGCGCGGGATCACGCGCTCGGGGTCCTTCGCCTCGCCGGCGCTCATCCCGATCACCTCGATGCCGCCATAAGCGAAGATCACGACCGACAGCGACGCGATCAGCCCGCCGATGCCGTTCGGCAGGAAGCCGCCGTGGTTCCACAGGTTCGCGAGCGACGGCGCGTCGGCCGCGTGGCCGAGATGCATGCCGGTCGCGAGGATCGCGACGCCGCCGCCGATCATCGCGACGATCGCGCCGACCTTGATGATCGACAGCCAGAACTCGAGCTCGCCGAACACCTTCACGTGGCACAGGTTCAGCCCGCAGATCACCGTCACGACGCCGAGCACCCAGATCCACTGCGGCACGCCCGGAAACCAGAAGCCCATGTAGATGCCGAACGCGGTGATGTCCGCGATCGCGACGATCACCATTTCCAGCGTGTAGGTCCAGCCGGTGACGAAGCCCGCGAACGGGCCGAGGTTCTCGGTCGCGTAATGGCCGAACGAACCGGCGACGGGCTCGCGCACGGCCATTTCGCCGAGCGCGCGCATCACCATGTAGACGGCTGCACCGCCGAGGATGTAGGCGAGGATCACCGCCGGGCCCGCGAGCTGGATCGCGGACGCCGAGCCGTAGAACAGGCCGGTGCCGATCGCCGAGCCCAGCGCGAGAAAGCGGATGTGCCGCGCGCTCAGGTGGCGCTGCAAGTTCTTCATCGAGTCTCCGATATGGTTATTGCGGTGGACCGGGCGAGCGGGGCCGGTCCGGTCGGATCGAAGTTGTCTATACAACTTGAAATCGGACGAATGATATCAAGCGACGCGTGTCGTGCGGAATCAGGGAATCCCTGACTGGCGCAATGCGCGGAAGCGGCAAGGGCAAGCGGGGCGGCGGCTTGCCGCCCGGTGCGATGCATGGTTGCGGTCCGTCGGAGCAGGGGCGCGGGGGCAAGCGGGCCCCCGCAGGCCCCTGCAGCGTTATGCGGGCAAGCGGATCACGCTCGCATCCTTGCGGATCAGCAGCGACGACGCGAGCATCTGCTTGCACTGGTGCGCGAGCACCTTCAGGTCGTGCGTGCGCTCGGCGCTCACCGAGCCGGACTGCTCGGCGGCGACGACCATCGCGTCGAGATCGCGCGTGATCTGTTTGGTCGCCTCGAGCTGGTGCGCGGGCGGCGGC
>NZ_JAAGPL010000348.1:0-468 GCF_017104785.1 Burkholderia sp. Ac-20353
GGATTATTAAAAAAAAAAAAAAGAAGAAAAAAAGACTAAACATATAACAAAATAAAATACAGAAGCAAGACATATGTGCTACACCATACTAGTACAAACTGTGTGTTGAAGAATCTAGAAGCTAGCGTGGATAGTCAACATGTAGATCGCATATTGCTATTCGTTAACTACTAACTCATACTGTGCTGCAATTGAGTCGACACAGTGCTGTTGAGGTATAGATATACTACAACTATGACGACTTCACTTATCAAGACAGACTATGTGTTGATACAGAGAACATCTTAACGTCTCATCTACGTGTAGGTGTCAGAGTGTTCATCAGATGAAGTACAACCAATGCATTTAAAGACATGATATGAGCTAGATGTTATATTGTTTCGTATGTTTTATAAGACGATCGTGTGTGACTATTTGTTACGGTTTTGCATTATTACAACGCATATCACATTGTTTGTTTTTTTTTTT
>NZ_JAAGPL010000349.1:0-4989 GCF_017104785.1 Burkholderia sp. Ac-20353
GCATCCGCTCAAAAGCGGAAAGTAGACGCGATCCGCCGACAGTTTACAAGCGCTGCTCTATGCCATTGAAAGTAAACGTGTTCTTTCGCGGCCGCGATTCGCCGGTCACGATGTGTATAACGACATGGGTTCACCCACGACTTGCAGGCGGCCACTCGTGCAGCGCGGGGCGCGATTGCGTGCAGATCCATGACGCATAGCGCAAGGTGCCCCTGCGCCATGCGGATCCGGCGACCCAGCATCATTTCTTTCTGGGATCGTCAGCTGGATTGATATAGGTGATACCCCACGGCCCGGTTACGTTAACCTGAATGACGGTTTCCTCCTTGGTCCACGCAAAATGGTGCATCTTGGGCGGCATGATAACCATGCTGCCCGGGCCGAGAGGCGTGGTCTTCTCGGGATCCAGCTTGTCACCCATGCCCAGGTTGATCGTGCCGGAAAGGACCGTCGTTCGCTCGACCCCCGGATGAAAATGGGCAGGAACCTTCGTGTCGGCCGGGAATTTGATCCGGAACGTGAGCGGCCCCTTCTTGTCCATTTTTCCTTCGATGACGGCGAGTTTGGCATCGGCGTATCCGGGCAGATCCACCCACTGGATCTTGTCAGGCGTGACCACGAGTGCCTCGTCCGCTGGCGCACTCGACGCCGCCGACATGTTCAGGAGCGCGCCCATGACCAGGATCGCAATTGTGCAAGGCTTGTTCTTCATGTACGGCTCCTTCCTGACGTAATGACCCATCCGAGCAAGTGACCAACGGGCACCGCATGCGGTCCAGGCAGCGGTGACGAGCGCCATCCGCCGGCACTGCATCGCGCAAATGAAAAACCATGCATGTAGTGCGCCAGGTGCCGGAGCAGGCTGCGTGGCTGGCGTCAGCCATCGGTGTTGCGCTGCAAACGTCAGTGAAATCGCGGAAAATGCTTCAATCGTGAAACGGTTCTGCAGCTCGGAAAGGCCATTAACGCCGGGTGGGAAATCGCCATGAGCACCCCGTTCAGCGCGTTCGCGGCCTCCCGGGGTAGCGTTCGTCAGTCCTTCTTGTCGATCGGCGCAAGCATCGCCTGCATGTCGGGATGCTTCAGGAGTTTCTTGTATTCTGCCGGGCTCAATGCGTCGATCAATACGCGTCCGCTCACGTCCGCCTTGATGTACTCGACCGCAAGCAGCGCAATGACCGGGTTGGTCGTCAACGTCGCCTGATCGGGTGAACGATCGCCGAACTCCGCCACCACCGCCTCGGTGTTGTCCGCTACAGCGACGGCAAGCCGACGTCCGGCAAGCCTGAGCCTCGCGCTGGTACCGCATTTGGCCATATCGTAATGACGCGGCCCGTTGAGCGTGCGATTGCCATAAATCGCCACATGAGTGTCGACGCCTCGCGCTGTGGCAGCCTCGAGCAGCGGCCCCAGATCGTCGATTTCTTCGTCCCAGACGCCTGCAAAGATCTGCGTCTTCGCATTGGCGATCGCGCGCGCGAACGCGCCAATGATCGCTTCCCGCCCGCTCAACGACCAGACCAGCCCCGGCTCCTGCTGCACGGGCAGCCGGTCGAGCGCGCCGGCAGCCAGCTCGAGATCCGCATTGAAGCGCGTACGCAACTCTTCCAGCAACGACCGATGAGGCACGGCTGCGTAGCGGACAGGTTCGGACCGGTTGATGAGCACCGCGCCGCGCGCTTCCAGACGATTCAACGTCTCGTAAATTTTCGATGGCGGCATGCCGGCGCGCCGGCCGACTTCCGCACCCGTCAGCGCGGCTTGCCCAACGAGGGCCGCGTATGCCTGCGCCTCGTATTGCGTAAATCCAAGCCGGATCAATGACGTGATCAGTTCCGCGTTTTCGTTCATGTGTATTGGCTCTGGCTTCCTCGGCGACCTTCACGGAATCCCTTGATTAACTACCGGAGTAGTATACACTTCGCCTTGAAGTACTACTCAAGTAGTAAGTCATGTTCCTGAACCTTATCGAAGGGGATCTTCAAGATGCGTCAACGGATCAGCACCGGCTCCCAGTGGGAGCCCAAGGTTGGCTACTCGCGTGCAGTGGTCGTCGATAACACCATCTACATTTCGGGAACAGCCGGTAAAGGGGAAGACGTGTACGCTCAGACACGCGATGCGCTGGCGACGATCGAAAGCGTTCTGGCGGACAGCGGATTCGCATTGTCCGACGTCGTCCAGAGCCGACTGGTGGTCGCGGACTTCGACAATTGGGAAGCCGCGGCACGCGCGCATGGCGAGACCTACGGCGACATCCGGCCGGCGTTTTCGCTGGTGCATGCGCTTCCGTTCGTCGATCCGGAGATCCTTGTCGAAGTCGAGGCGATCGCGGTCAGGACCGCAGCATGACGGTTGCCGACAAAAGCGTACGGCTGTCCAGCGCCGCGACTGCCACGCTTGCGCTTGCGGCGGGCGTGGCGATCGCCAACGGCTATGCGTTGCAGCCGTCGCTGTCAGTCATCGCGAGCGACTTCGGCGTGTCCGTATCGCGGATGGCGGCCCTCGCATCGATGACGATGCTCGGTTACCTGGTCGGCCTTGCGCTGCTCGTTCCGCTGGTTGACCGGTTCAGTCCGCGCACGCTCATTCCGGCGCAAATGGGCGCGCTCGCGTTGTTGCTCGCGTGCGTGTCCCAGTCGCCCGGGCCGCTCGCGCTCGACGTCGGCTTCTTTCTGGTCGGTGCGGCAACGACGGTCGCGGCGCAATGCAGCGCCGTCGTCGGAAAATACGCGGATCCGCACCGGCGTGGCGGGGCCATGGGGGCCGTGTCTGCGGGCATTTCCGCCGGTATTCTGCTGAGTCGCTTCGTCGGCGGTGTGTTGTCGCAATGGTGCGGGTGGCGGGGCGCATTGCTTGTGCTGGCGGGATTCGTTGCGCTGGCCGCGATCGGCGGAGGTTCGCTTTTGCCCGGCGGCCGGCCAGAGCGGGGGTTCCGCCATGCGATCACTATCGGTGCCGTTCCGCAGCTGTTGCGCGACAGCGTTCAACTGAGGCGCCGTACCTGCGCCGGCATGCTGTGGTTCTTCGCGTTCAATCTGGTATGGGTGGGGCTCGCGATCCGTCTGGCCGAGCCGCCCTATAGCCTGAGCGCAGCGGCGATCGGCGCGTACAGTCTCGCGGGCGTGCTTGGCCTTGGCGTGACGCGCGTCGCAGGAAAACTCGCCGATCGATTCGGCGATCGTACCGTCATCCGTTGCGGGCTCGCGGTGGCGGCCTTTTCGGCCTTGCTGCTTGGGGTTGCGCTCGGTCGCCCCGGATGGTTGGGCGTCGGGCTGGCGATGTTCGATGCAGGCTGTTTCGCTGCCCAGGTCGCGAACCAGGCAGGTGTCGTCGCGATTCAGCCGGCTCGGGCCGGTGCGTTGAATGCCGCGTATCTGACGCTTTATTACGCAGCCGGAGCCTGCGGTGCCGTGGCGGCAGGCGTGCTCGTCGACCTGGTCGGATGGGGCGCGATGATGATCGTCACTGCCGTTGCAATTGCGGCGGCCGGGTTGGTCAGTACCGCACCTGCGGAGATCGATGCGCCGGGCGAGTCGACGTCCGCCGGTTGAGTGCGCGCGGGACGTGTCCTTGCGATCGGTCGGAATTCCATTTTTCATGCATTATCCGGTGAAGACGTGCCGGGCCCGGTATCGCCCGGAGCGTGCAGATTCAAGCGTGCAGGAGGAAGGCATGGGATCCGACACAAGCGTGCTGAATACCGATGGCGAGCGTGCGAACGCACACGCGGATGCGGGCTCGCCGCAGGTCGTCCTGGAAACGATAGTGCGCGGCGTGGAAGGCTTCCGAATTCCTGCCGAAACGGATTGGCCCGCCGCGAAGTTGTACCTCGCGGATAACGATGGACAGTGGAAATTCTCGGCTGTCCTGGTGGCGATCGTGGCGCGGCGCGAGCCGACGATTTTGCTGACCGGGAAGCGCGGCAGGCCCCGGACTTCAGCCCGGGGACGGATAGCGCGGACGCCGCAGGCGTCCTTGACAACGCAAAAGTGGTGGGTGATACGCTCAGCCTATGCAACGTCTCCAGGCCTTCCGATTCGAACTGATGCCGACTGGCGAACAGGCGCGCGACATGCGCCGCTTCGCCGGAGCGTGTCGCTTCGTGTTCAACAAGGCACTGGCGTTGCAGAAGGCGCGCTACGAGCGCGGCGAGAAGAAGCTGGGCTATGCCGGGCTGTGCCAGCAACTCACCGGGTGGCGCAACGGCACGGAAACGCCGTGGCTCAAAGCGGCGCCGACGCATCCGCTGCAACAATCGCTCAAGGACCTGGAGCGGGCCTATACCAATTTCTTCGCCAAGCGGGCCGACTTCCCGCGCTTCAAGAGGAAGGGCCAGTCAGACAGCTTCCGCTATCCCGACCCGAAGCAGATCAAGCTGGACCAGGCCAACAGCCGGATCTTCCTGCCCAAACTCGGCTGGCTGCGCTATCGCAATAGCCGGGACGTGCTCGGTACGCTGAAGAACGTCACCGTGACCCAGGCCAGCGACAAGTGGGTCGTATCAGTCCAGACCGCCCGCGAAGTCGAGCCGCCCGTGCCACTGGCGACCAGCGCCATCGGCATCGACGTGGGCATCGCCCGCTTCGCGACGATAAGCGACGGTACGTTCCTCGCGCCGCTGAACAGCTTCAAGAAGCATGAGGTGCGGCTGCGTCGCTACCAGCGCGCAATGAGCCGCAAGGTCAAATTCTCGAAGAATTGGAGAAAAGCGAAGGCCCGCGTCCAGCGCATCCATGCCCGCATCGGCAACGCACGCCGCGACTACCTGCACAAGGCCACGACCACGATCAGCAATAGCCACGCGATGGTGAGTATCGAGGACTTGCAGGTGCGGAACCTGTCCAGGTCAGCGGCAGGCCGTGTCGAAGCGCCGGGGAAGAACGTGAAGGCCAAGTCCGGCCTTATATGGGCGCCACCCATTTGCCAAGGAGAATTTGCGAGCTGGCGGATAGATCGGTTGCATCCTTATATTCGGCCCGTTTGTGG
>NZ_JAAGPL010000350.1:0-237 GCF_017104785.1 Burkholderia sp. Ac-20353
GATGACACATCGTGACACAAAGCAGTGATAGATGATGATCAGACGTGACTGGAGTGCAGGCGTGTGCGCAGCACATGGAGGAATAAGAGCGGAAAACATGTGACAGTAGGAATAGATGAATGCCACAATAGACGTGAGAGATAACCAGGATGAGAACAGATACTAATGTGAGCAGTGAACGAATAGGAAGCAAGCGGTAGCCTGAAGTAATAACTGAGATGCTTGTTTTTTTTTTTT
>NZ_JAAGPL010000351.1:0-4478 GCF_017104785.1 Burkholderia sp. Ac-20353
TGCCGGTGCCGAGATCGAGCACGGCCGGATGCGGGATCCCGTCGATCGCGTCGAGCGCCGCTTCGACGAGCAATTCGGTTTCCGGGCGCGGGATCAGCACGTCGGGCGTCACGTCGAACGGCCGCCCGAAGAATTCGCGCATGCCGACCAGCTGCGCGACCGGCTCGCCGGCCACGCGGCGCGCTTCGAGCGCGCGATAGCGTTCGACCGCGGCCGCGTCGAGCGGCTCGTCGCCGCGCGTGATCAGCTGCGTGCGCGTCCAGCCGAGCGCGAAGGCGAGCAGCACGCGCGCGTCGACCGCGTCGAGCGGCGACGCGCGCAGCAGGTCGAGGGCAGTCGCGGTGCTCATTGCGGGCTCAGTCGGCGTCGCCGAGCGACGCGAGCAGCTCGGCCTGGTGCTCGCTGGCGAGGGCGGCGATCAGCTCGTCGAGGTCGCCGTCCATGATCGCTTCGAGCCGGTACAGCGTCAGGTTGATCCGGTGATCGGTCATCCGGCCCTGCGGGAAGTTGTACGTGCGGATCCGTTCCGAGCGGTCGCCCGAGCCGATCAGGCTCTTGCGCGTCGCGGCTTCCTTCGCGTGCTGCTCGTGATACTGCTTGTCCTTGATCCGAGCGGCGAGCACCTTCAGCGCGCGATCCTTGTTCTTGTGCTGCGAACGATCGTCCTGGCATTCGACGACGATGCCGGTCGGCAGGTGCGTGACGCGCACCGCCGAATCGGTCTTGTTGATGTGCTGGCCGCCCGCGCCGGACGCGCGGAACGTGTCGATCCGCAGGTCGGCCGGATTGATCTCGACCTCGCTGATCTCGTCGGCTTCCGGCATCACCGCGACCGTGCACGCGGACGTGTGGATGCGCCCCTGCGTTTCAGTGGCCGGCACGCGCTGCACGCGATGGCCGCCCGATTCGAACTTCAGCCGTGAGTAAGCGCCCTGGCCCGCGATCCGCACGATCACTTCCTTGTAGCCGCCGAGATCCGACGCGCTCTCCGACATCATCTCGACCTGCCAGCGCTGGCGCTCGGCGAAGCGCAGGTACATCCGCAGCAGGTCGCCCGCGAACAGCGCCGATTCGTCGCCGCCCGTGCCCGCGCGGATTTCGACGAAGATGTTGCGGTCGTCGTTCGGGTCCTTCGGCAGCAGCATCTTCTGCAGCTCGGTCTCGAGACGGGTCATGCTGTCCCGCGCGCTCCTGATCTCGTCCTCGGCGAAGTCGCGCATCGACGCATCGGCGAGCAGTTCCTGCGCGGCCGCTTCATCGCTGAGCGACTGGCGCCACAGCGCGTATTGCCCGACGACCGGGTCGAGTTCCGCGTGCTCGCGGGTCAGCTTGCGGTACTGGTCGAGATCGGCTGTTACGTTCTCGCGGCTCAGCAGGTCGTTCAGTTCGGCCAGCCGTGTGGAAAGCTGGTCGAGCTTGCGTTGCATGCTCGTCTTCATGGGTGTGGAGCGGCGCTCCCGGGCAAGGTATACGGAAAGGATAGGCCGGCTGGCGAGCCGGCGGCGCGGCGATCGGTCGGCGCTAGTGGCCCGACTGGTCGTCCGAGCGCGGTGCGTGCTGGTAGAAGCTGCGCATCAGGTCGATCAGCGAATCGCGGTCGGTGCCGTTCGCGCGGTTGAGCGCGCTCGTCGGGCCGTGGATCAGCTTGTTGGTCAGCGCCTGCGACAGCGCTTCGAGCACGGCGGCCGGATCGTCGCCGCGCGCGAGCAGCTTCTGCGCCTTGTCGACTTCGGCACGGCGCAGCGCATCGGCCTGCGTATGCATGTGACGGATCACCGGCACGACGCTGCGCGTGTCGAGCCACTGCATGAAGTTCTGCACGCGCGTCTCGATGATCGCCTCGGCCTGCGCGACCGCGGCCTGGCGCGATGCGTTGCCTTCGCGCACGATCGCGCCGAGATCGTCGACGGTGTAAAGGAACACGTCCTTCAGCTTGCCGACTTCGGGCTCGATGTCGCGCGGCACCGCGAGGTCGACCATGAAGATCGGCCGGTGGCGGCGCGCCTTCACCGCGCGCTCGACCGCGCCGAGGCCGATGATCGGCAGCGTCGACGCGGTGCACGACACGATGATGTCGAACTCCTGCATGCGGGCCGGCAGCTCCGACAGCGGCATCGAGCGGCCGTTGAAGCGCTCGGCGAGCTTCTGCCCGCGCTCCGCGGTGCGGTTCGCGACGACGAGCTCACGCGGGCCTTGCGCGGCGAAGTGGGTCGCGCACAGCTCGATCATTTCGCCGGCGCCGATGAACAGCACGCGCTGATCGGACACTTTCTCGAAGATGCGCTGCGCGAGGCGGACCGCCGCAGCGGCCATCGACACCGACTGCGCGCCGATCTCGG
Source organism: Burkholderia sp. Ac-20353 (assembly GCF_017104785.1). Taxonomy (NCBI): domain Bacteria; kingdom Pseudomonadati; phylum Pseudomonadota; class Betaproteobacteria; order Burkholderiales; family Burkholderiaceae; genus Burkholderia; species Burkholderia sp. Ac-20353. Next base: position 2,340 of record NZ_JAAGPL010000351.1, read on the forward strand.
TCGTGCCGCGCACTTCCTTCGCGACCGCGAACGTGCGCTGGAACAGCTGGTTCAGGTAGGTGCCGAGCGCGCCGGCTTCCGACGCGGTGCGCACCGCGTCCTTCAGCTGGCCGAGGATCTGGGTTTCGCCGAGCACCATCGAATCGAGGCCCGACGCGACGCGGAACGCATGCCGGACCGCTTCCGACTGCGGCAGCGCGTACAGGTGCGGCGCGAGTTCGTCGACGGGAATCCGGTGATACTCCGACAGCCAGCGCACCGCGCCTTCGCGCGCCGCACGATCGTTGGTCGCGCAGTAGAGCTCGGTGCGGTTGCAGGTCGACAGGATCGCGGCTTCGGGCGTGTTGGGCGCCTGGGGGCCGAGGAAGACGTTCTTGAACGTCACGAGAGCCGGCTTGATCTGTTCGAGCGGAAACGCCACGCGTTCGCGCAGGGCGACAGGCGCAGTGTGGTGGTTGATTCCGATCGTGAGGAGTTGCATATCAAGGGCTATCGTTTAGCCTCGTATTATAGCGTCTCGGCGATTCCGTCACTCGAAGTGTAGCGGGCGTCCGCGAGACCCGGGCGGCAATTTGGGGGCTCGACCGGCACCTGGTCGAGCTGGTAGCCATAGCCGTAGAGCGGCAACAGCTGGTAGCCGTGCTCGGGCAGCAGCTTCAGCTTGCTGCGCAGCCGGGATGCGTGGGTGTCGAGGGTGCGCGACTTCATGTCGCGCCGGCGTGCCCACACCGTTTCGAGGATATGCGCGCGTGACACGGGCCGCGACAGGTTGGCGAACAACAGCAGCGCGAAGCGGAATTCCTTCGGCGTGAGCGCGACGACTTCGTCGCCGAAGCGCACGAGGCCGTGCGTGGCGTCGAACGCGTATTCTCCATACGTATCGCGCGAGCGGTTCGGCGGGCGCCGGACGCCCGCCCGGCGCATCAGCGCATTGACGCGCGCGAGCAGTTCCGGGCCGCTGACCGGCTTGACGAGGCAGTCGTCGGCGCCCGCGTGCAGGCACGCCACGATCTCGCTTTCGCGCGGCATCCGCATCACGGCGATCGCCGGCAGGCCGGGCAGGATCGCGCGCGCACGCGGGATCACTTCCTCGGCGGGCTGGTCGCCGGCCCAGTCGCCGGTGATCAGCATGTCGCAGGTATCGGTCGCGAGCCACTCGAAGAAGCAGGCGCTGGTCGCGAACGGGTGGCAGACATGGCCACCCGCGAAGAGGAGGCGATTCAGGAGCGCTGAGTGACGCGCATCCGGATCGATCATTGCGATTCGCATGGGAATTTCTTCATTACGGCAGCCGGTGCGTGCTTGCCATAACCTCCGGTCGGCCCCTACACTGGAACGTTCCGCGGCAAGTACCTGCTGATCTCAGGTTCGATGGATGGGTCGATGCTAGCCGCATGAATCGTTCACGCCTATTGGACGAATCCGAAATTTGCAGGGTCTGTTTACATATGGAACGGGCATCCCCGTGAAATGAACTTTCAATTTGGGCTTGCATGCGCGTTCCATATGTAAACAGACCCTAAGGGCGTCGAATGAACTGGTTTGGAATCATCGTTCTGGGAACGGCCGTCGGGCTGCTCGGCCGGTGGCTGCACCCGTTGCGGCAAGACGGTCGGCCGGGCTGGCGGGTGGCAGTCCTTGTCGGCATCGTCGGCGCGGTTGCGGCGAAGATGGCCGGCAATCTCTCAGGACTCTTTTACGACGGCGAGACGCTCGAATGGCCGGTCTGCACCGGCGTCGCGTTCCTTGCCGTGGCCGCGACGGTCGCGCTGGCGGCGCGTCGCTGATTGCTCAGGTGAAATCATGAATGCCCGTCTTCCCGAAGCCACGTCGGTGCCGGCTCGTCTCGCGCTGCTGCGCGGCGTGATGGTCCGCGAGAACCTGGCCGCCTATCTCGTGCCGTCCGCCGATCCCCACTTGTCCGAATACCTGCCCGAACGCTGGCAGGCGCGCCGCTGGCTGTCCGGCTTCACGGGCTCGGTCGGCACGCTCGTCGTCACCGCCGATTTCGCGGGGCTGTGGGTCGACAGCCGCTACTGGGTGCAGGCCGACGCAGAACTGGCCGGCAGCGGCGTCACGCTGATGAAGATGACGGGCGGGCAGCAGAGTGCGCCGCACGTCGACTGGCTCGCGCAGAAC
>NZ_JAAGPL010000352.1:0-4681 GCF_017104785.1 Burkholderia sp. Ac-20353
CGCGTTCGCGAGCGCCGGCGGTTCCGTCCCGCTTTCGACCGCGTCGATCAGTTGCTGCGCGAGGCCCGCGAAGCGCGCGGGATCGGCGAGCGGCAGCCAGTGCCCGGCGGCGACCTCGCGCCGGTAGTACTGCGGCACCCAGCGCGACAGGTCTTCGGACAGCGCGGGGCTCACGTACTTGTCGCCGAGCGGCACGATCGTCTGCACGGGTGCGTGCGCGTAACGCTCGCGCGGCGTGAACACGCAGCGGATGAAGTTCGCGCGATAGAGGCGCACGCCGCGCGCGCCGTCGTCGGCCTGCGTCGCGCGCGGCGCGACCGCCGTCTTCTCGACGCGGCGCAGCAGCCCCGGCCACGCGCGGCCGAGCCACAGCCGCCAGTTGAGCTCGGGGATGAACGGCAGGTGGAACAGGTACACGTACCACGAGCGCACGAGCTGGCCGCCGAGCTTGGCCAACGACGCGGGCGTCGGATGCAGCGCGCGTTCGCGCAGCCAGAAGCCGACGTGGTCGAGGCACGGGCCCGAGCACGACGTGTACGACGCGATCCGGCCGGCGAGCCGCGGCTCGGTGACGAATTCCCAGCCCTGGATCGAGCCCCAGTCGTGCGCGATCAGGTGGACGGGGCGGCCGGGGCAGAGCGTGTCGATCACCGCGATGAAGTCGTCGGTCAGCTTTGCGAGCCGGTAGTCGGCCGTGCGTGCCGGCGCGCTTGACAGCCCCGCGCCGCGCACGTCGTACGCGATCACGTAGTGCTGGCGCGCGAGCAGCGGCGCGACGTCCTGCCAGACGCTGCTGTTGTCCGGATAGCCGTGCACGAGCACGACGGGCGTGCGGGCCGGGTCGCCCCAGGTCCTGGCCGCGAGCGTCAGGTCGCCGGACGCGACGGCGGTTTCGGTGAATACCGAATCGAACAGGGCCAGCGGCGCTTCGTCGGAAAGAGGCTGCATCGTGAGTCCGTTCAGAAGGAGGGGGATCCGCGCGGTGCGTCAGGCCGCTGCCTGCGCATTCGCGACCGCCGGCGTGCATTCGGCCTGACGGCGCTGCCAGCGGCGCACGTGCGGCAGGTCGTCGTCGAGCCAGTACGCATCGTCGTCGGTGATCACGAGCAGCTCCTCGAACTTCGCGCCGACGCCCGCGAAGCCCAGGTGCGGCTCCACGGCCCACAGGCCCGGCACCGGCGCGTGCTCGGAGCGGCGGTCGATCGACCACAGCGGCGACCAGCCCTGCTGCTTCGCCGCGCGGCCCTGGTCGAGCAGCAGGTTGCGGGTCGCGTTCAGCCCGAAGCGCGCGACGAAGCGCGGCTTCGACAGCTTGTGGATCTTCGCGACGCGGTGCGCGAGCACCTTGAACGGATACGCCTTGTGGCGAGGCTCGACGCCCTGGCGGCGGCACAGCGCGTCGACGGCCTGCGCCACTTCGGCCATCGGCCGGCGTTCCCGGACGAGCCGCACGATCAGCTCGCGGTGCGCCATCAGGTCGTCCTGCAGCTGTTCGAGGATCGGGTTCTCGCCGACGCAGTGCGCGTAGCCGACGTCGGCGACGACGCCGTCGAGCACCGGCGCGACGTCGAGGATCACCGGCATGTCGGTCTCGAGCTGGCGGTGGCTCGGGAAGAACGCGAGGTTGAAGCCGCCCATGTGCTTGAGGCCCGAGAAGCCTTCGAACGCGGTGCGGTCGCCGAACCACGCGAACGGCTTGTGGAGCCAGTCGCGCACACCGTGGTCCTGCAGCCACTCGGTGAGCAGACGCGCGGCTTCCTTCTCGGTGATGCCGGGGTAGAGCATGCCGCCGACGGTTTCCACGCAGCGGTATGCGAGCTGCTGGACCGCGCGGAATTGCGCCAGTTCCTCGAGATGGACTTCGGGCAGCGGATGGTCGGACATGGTTCGGTGTCTCCAGTTGGCCAGCTTCAGCGCTTTGGCGCTTTCGCGGGTTCCATACAAGGTTTTGGAACGCTGACCCGGAACGCCTCCGCCCGGCGTCGCCGCCGCGGATTATTCAGTCAGCATTTAATGTGCCATTGAATGATGTCATCATCATAGTCGGTTCCGCCGCACGCACCAGTGCTTCGGGATGAGGGCTTTTCCTAGGTTTCGAGGGAATCCTCGGGAATGCAGATGTCGTTCCAGATCAGCTTGTTGTCGCACCCTGGCGGGTATTCGTCATATTTTCGAAATAATTTCGCCAGATCATGCACCGCCATTTCGGAGCCGCTGCCGGCTTCGCCCGGCGGATGTGTGCCGCCGGTCGCAGTGGGGCGCATCAAGCATCAAGCGCCGGGCGCCAGGCGCGGGTACGTCACCGAAACCGGATTCCCATTCAAACGGAGAGAGACCATGCAACGCCGCAAGTTTCTGAACACCCTCGCCGCGGCCACGGCCGCTACGCCCCTCGTGCTCAACGCGGGCAGCGCCGCCGCGAAGAACACCGCCACGCCGGACACGCTCGACCCGGGCCGCTGGTCGCCCGTCAACGCCGCGCGCCTGCAGGCCGTGCTCGACCAGTACGGCGTGAAGAGCAAGCGCTACGACGCGAACCGTCGCCCGTACGCGGTGTTCGACTGGGACAACACGTGCATCATGAACGACTGCGAAGAGGCGTTGCTGATGTACCAGATCAACAACCTGCAGTACAAGCTGACGCCGGACGAGTTCGTCGGCGTGATGTGGAAGGACGTGCCGAAGGGCACGTTCATGAAGGACTACACGACGGTGGACGGCAAGCCGGTGTCGATGGAGGATCTCGCTGCCGACGTCGAGTCCGACTATCGCTGGCTCTACGCGAACTACAAGGGATTCGGCGGCGACAAGAGCCTCGACGAGATCCGCGAAACCGATCAGTTCAAGGATTTCCGCGCGAAGCTGTACTTCATGTACGACGCGATCTGCGACACGCATCCGCTCGAGATCGGCTACAAGTGGATCATCTACTTCTACAAGAACATGACGACGGCCGAGCTGCAGGCGATGGCCGAAGCGTCGAACAATCACGGCATCGGCGACGCGCTGCGCAAGGTGAAGTATGAAAGCCCGAAGACGCTGCCCGGCAAGGCGGGCGTCGTGGCCGACACGCATTTCCACGGGATCCGCATCCACGAGGAAATCCGCGCGCTGATGCACACGCTGCGCGAGAACGGCATCGACGTGTACGTGAGCACCGCGTCGCTCGACGACGTCGTGCGCGTGTTTGCCGGCAATCCGAACTATGGCTACGGCGTGCCGCCCGCAAACGTGATCGGCCTGCGCCTCGACATGCAGGACGGCAAGTACACGAGCACCTATCCGGCCGGCTGGCACTTCAACTGGGGCCCCGGCAAGACCGTCGGCATCCGCAACGTGCTGCAGGCGCAGAAGGGCTACGGCCCGGTGCTGGTGGCGGGCGACAGCGACGGCGACGCATGGATGCTGCGCGACTTCAAGGACACGGCGGTCGGCGTGATCGTCAACCGGATGAAGAAGGGCGAGATCGGCGCGGACAGCAAGCTCGCGGCCGAGCAGATCGGCAACGCGAACGCGCGCTTCATCCTGCAGGGCCGCGACGAACACACGGGGCTGATGATCCCCGATGAGAAGTCGATCAAGTACGGCAAGACGGAGCGCAAGCTGCTGGCGTGATGTAGCTGCTTTGCCGGCATCGCCGCGCTCAGCGGTCGCGCGGCGGGCCGAACCGGTCGAGCACCGCGGTCAGCAGGTCGACCGGCAGCGGAAACACGATCGTCGAGTTCTTGTCGGCGGCGATCGTCGTCAGCGTCTGCAGGTAGCGCAGCTGCATCGCCTGCGGCTGCAGCGCGAGCCGTTGCGCCGCTTGCAGCAGCTTCTCCGATGCCTGCAGCTCGCCTTCCGCGTGGATCACCTTCGCGCGCCGCTCGCGTTCGGCCTCCGCCTGCCGCGCGATCGCGCGCACCATCGTCTCGTTCAGGTCGACGTGCTTGATCTCGACCGTCGACACCTTGATGCCCCACGCATCCGTCTGCGCGTCGAGCGTCTTCTGGATGTCGGCGTTCAGCTGCTCGCGCTCGGCGAGCAGCGCGTCCAGCTCGTGCTTGCCGAGCACCGAACGCAGCGTGGTCTGCGCAAGCTGGCTCGTCGCGTCGAAGAAACGCGCGACCTGGATCACGGCCTTCTCCGGATCGACGACGCGGAAATACACGACCGCATTCACCTTCACCGACACGTTGTCGCGCGTGATCACGTCCTGCGCGGGCACGTCGAACACGACGGTGCGCAGGTCGATCCGCACGACCTGCTGGACGATCGGGATGATCAGCACGAGGCCCGGGCCCTTGACCTTCCAGAAACGCCCGAGCATGAACACGACGCCGCGCTCGTATTCGCGAAAGATGCGGATCGACGATGCGACGAGCAGCACCGCGAAGACGATCAGGATGCTGCTGAAGCCGAACGTGTAGCCGATCATGGTTTTTCTCCTTAGTCGACCGGAATTGGCCCTTTAGCGCTTGCCCCGGTCCCACGCTTCGCGGTCGACCGGCGTTGGCGCATCAGCGTCTGCTCCGGTCCGCTGCAGCGCGGGTGGCGGCATGTCGTAAAGCGGCGCGACGGTGAGCATCAGCCCCTGGCGGCCCGTGACGCGGACGCGACTGCCCGCGGCGAGCGGTGCATTGCACGCGACGCGCCAGCGCTCGCCGTGCACGCGCGCCCAGCCGGCGGCAGACGGCGCGGG
>NZ_JAAGPL010000353.1:0-4552 GCF_017104785.1 Burkholderia sp. Ac-20353
TCCGTCGCGCGGCGCGCTGCTGCGCCGGCCGGAGGGCTGGCTCGCGCTCGCAGTCGTGTGCGCGCTGCCGCTCGCGTTGCGCTCGGGCTCGCTCGCGACCGAGGTGCTCGTGTTCGCGCTCGCCGCGCTCGGCTGCAACCTGCTGCTTGGGCTTACGGGGCTGCTGTCGTTCGGGCAGGGGATCTTCTTCGGGCTCGGCAGCTATGCGGCCGGCATCGTGCTCACGCACGGCGTCGCGTCGACGCCGGTCGCGCTGGCGGCGGCCACCGCGCTCGGCGCACTCGCGGCGCTGCTGGTCGGCTGGTTCTCGATCCGGCAGCGCGGCACTTACTTCGTGATGCTGACGCTCGCGTTCGGCCAGCTGTTCTACTTCCTCGCGTATACGACGCCGGACCTGACGGGCGGCGACAACGGGCTGCTCGACATCCCGCGTCCGGCGCTGTCGCTGTTCGGGCATTCGTTCGTCGTGCTCGATTCGCCGTGGCGCTACTACGGCTTCGTCGCGGTGCTGTTCATCGCGGTGTTCTGGCTGCTGCTGCGTGTGTCGCAATCGGTGTTCGGCCGCACGCTGCTCGCGATCCGGGACAACGAGGCGCGCGCGGCGGCCGCCGGTTACGACGTGAAGCGCTTCAAGCTTGCGGCGTTCGTGATCTCGGGCGCGGTGACGGGGCTCGCGGGCGCGCTGCATGCGCTGATGACGGGCATCGCGCCGCTGTCGAACATCGACTACCACACGAGCGAGATGATCCTCGTGATGACGGTGATCGGCGGCACCGGCAACCTGTTCGCGTCGGTGCTCGGCGCCGCGTTCTACGTGCTGTTCGCCGACTGGCTGTCGACATTGTGGCCGCGCTGGCTGCTGCTGCTCGGCCTCGTGCTGATCGCGGTCAGCCTGTTCATGCAGCGCGGGTTGTGGGGACTCGGTGAGCGCGTCGCAGCATCGCTGCGGCGTACCGAACGCACGGCGGCTACGGCCAGGGAGCGGCAATGAGCGAAGCGATTCTCGAGGCGCGCGGCATCGTCAAGCGCTATGGCAAGTTCACGGCGCTCGGCGGTGTCGACCTGCGCATCCTGCCGCGCACCGTGCATTCGGTGATCGGCCCGAACGGCGCGGGCAAGACGACGCTGTTCCATACGCTGACCGGCACGCTGCCGATCACGTCCGGCTCGATCGTGTTCGATGGTCACGACGTCACGCGCGAACCCGACTACAAGCGCGTGCGGCGCGGCATCGCGCGCTCGTTCCAGGTGACGAGCCTGTTCGCGAGCCTGAGCGTGCGCGAGAACCTGCGGGTCGCCGCGCAGGGCGTCGATGCGCGCCGCGCGCTGAATGCGTGGACGCCGCCGCACGGCGCGCTCGCGCACGACGGGATCGTCGACGCGGTGCTCGAACGCCTCGGCCTGCAGCGTTTCGCGGCGACGGCGGCGGGCGCGCTGTCGCACGGCCAGCAGCGCCGGCTCGAAGTCGGGATGGCGCTCGCCGCGCGGCCGCGTGCGATCTTTCTCGACGAGCCGACGTCGGGAATGGGGATCGACGATCTCGACGACATGAAGACGCTGATCCGCGGGCTGCGCGACGACTACACGGTCGTGCTGATCGAACACAACATGGGCATCGTGATGGACATCTCCGACACGATCACGGTGATGCAGCAGGGCCGCGTGCTGGTCGAAGGCAAGCCGGACGCGATCCGCGGCGACGAGCGCGTGCGCGCCGCCTATCTCGGCAACATGATCACCGGAGGCCGCGCATGATCCTCGATGTGCGGGACATTCACGCCTGTTACGGCAAGAGCCACATCCTGCAGGGCGTGTCGCTGTCGGTGCGCGACGGCGAGACGGTGACGCTGCTCGGGCGCAACGGCGCGGGCAAGTCGACGACACTGAAGACGATCGCGGGCGTCGTCGCGCCGACGGGGGGCGCGGTGACGTTCGCAGGTGCTGCGATCGCGGGCAAGCCCGCGCACCGGATCGCCGCGCGCGGGCTGTGTTTCGTGCCCGAGCATCGCGGCATCTTCCGGCTGCTGTCGGTCGAGGAGAACCTGCGGCTCGGCGCGCGCCGCGATTCGCCGTGGCAGCTCGACGACATCTACCGGATCTTTCCGCGCCTGAAGGAGCGCCGGCGCAACGGCGGCGCGCAGCTGTCCGGCGGCGAACAGCAGATGCTCGCGATCGGCCGCGCGCTGATGAACCATCCGCGGCTGCTGATGCTCGACGAGCCGGTCGAAGGGCTCGCGCCGGTGATCGTCGAGGAGATCGTCGCGCAGCTCCGGCAGATCAAGGCGGCCGGTGTCGCGATCCTGCTCGTCGAGCAGAACCTCGAAGTCTGCACGCAGCTCGCCGACCGGCACTACATCATCGAGCAGGGCGTGATCGTCTACGAAGGCGGCAATGCGGCGTTCGCCGCGGACCGCGAAGTGAAGGACCGTTACCTGGGCGTCGGCGTCGCGTGAGCGCCGCGTCTTCTCATTGCGAGGGATTTCATCGATGCAAGTTCAGGACTCGACAATTGGCGTCGCGACAGCCGGCCTGCGCGTCGACGGCGCGCGGCTGTGGGACAGCCTGATGCGTCTCGCGCGGATCGGCGCCACGCCCAAGGGCGGCGTGTGCCGGCTCGCGCTGACCGAGCTCGATCGCGAAGCGCGCGACCTGTTCGTCGCGTGGGCGAACGCGATCGGCTGCACGGTGCGCGTCGATGCGATCGGCAACCTGTTCGCGCGGCGCGCGGGCGTGCGTGACGACCTGCCGCCCGTGACGACCGGCAGCCACATCGACACGCAGCCGACCGGCGGCAAGTTCGACGGCAACTACGGCGTGCTCGCGGGCCTCGAAGTGCTGCGCACGCTCGAGGATGCGGGCGTGCGGACGCTGGCGCCGCTCGAGGTCGCGGTGTGGACCAACGAGGAAGGCTCGCGCTTCGTGCCGGTGATGATGGGCTCGGGCGTGTTCGCGGGCGCGTTTACGCTCGAGCATGCGCTTGCGCAGTGCGATCGCGACGGCGTGTCGGTGCGCGACGCGCTGGCGGCGATCGGCTATGCGGGTGAGCCGAGTGACGCGCACCGGATCGGCGCGTACTTCGAGGCGCATATCGAGCAGGGGCCCGTGCTGGAGGCGCACGGCACGACGATCGGCGTGGTCGAAGGGGCGCTCGGCCAGCGCTGGTACGACGTGACCGTGCACGGGATGGAAGCGCACGCGGGCCCGACGCCGATGGACCTGCGCCGCGACGCGTTGCTCGTCGCGGCCGACCTCGTGCGCACGGTGAACGCGATCGCACACGCGCATGCGCCGCACGGACGCGGCACGGTCGGCTGGATCGACGTGCATCCGAATTCGCGCAACGTGATTCCGGGCCGCGTGACGCTGACCGTCGACCTGCGCGCGGCCGACGACGCGTCGCTGGCCGCGATGGATGCCGAATTGCGCGCGGCCTGCGCGGAAGCGGCCGCGAAGGCCGGCATGCGGATCGACGTCGAGCAGGTCGTGTATTTCCCGCCGCAGCCGTTCGATGCGGCGCTCGTCGAGACGGTGCGCGCGGGCGCGGCGGCGCTCGGCCTGTCGTCGATGAACGTGATCAGCGGCGCGGGCCATGACGCCGTGTATCTCGCGCGCGTCGCGCCGGCCGCGATGATCTTCGTGCCGTGCAAAGACGGCATCAGCCACAACGAGATCGAGGACGCCGACCCGGCCCACCTCGAAGCGGGTTGCAACGTGCTGCTGCACGCGATGCTCGGCGCGGCCGGCGTGGCCGGCACGACCGGGGAGGGCGCGCAATGAGGATCCTGATCGCCCGGATGAATCACGAGACCAACACGTTCTCGCCGGTCGCGACGCCGCTCGCGGCGTTCGGCCGCCACGGCCCGGACTGGGGCGAGTACGCGTACCGCGCGAACAAGGGGATGCGGACCGCGATGGCCGCGTTCATCGACGCGGCCGAACGCGACGGCGCCGAACTCGTGACGCCCGTGTCGGCGGCCGCGAATCCGAGCGGGCCCGTCGCGGCCGCCGCCTACGACGCGATCTGCGACGCGATCGTCGCGGCCGCGCCGGGCTGCGATGCGGTAATGCTCGACCTGCACGGCGCGATGGTCGCCGAGCAGACGCCCGACGGCGAAGGCGACCTGCTCGCGCGCGTGCGCGCGGCGCTGCCTGGCGCGCCGATCGCGGTCGCGCTCGACCTGCACGCGAACGTCACGCAGAAGATGATCGATCACGCCGATGTGATCGTCAGCTTCAAGACCTATCCGCACGTCGACATGTACGAGACCGGCGCGCAGGCGGCGCGGCTGCTGCTCGACCGGATCCACGGCCGCGCGCGTCCGGTGCTCGCGTGGCGGCAGCCGCCGCTGCTGACCTCGACGCTGCGCAGCGCGACCGCGCAAGGGGCGATGCGGCGCGCGGTCGACGCGGCACGCGAGGCCGAGGCCGGCGGAATGCTCGCGGTGTCGGTGTTGTCCGGCTTCTCGCTTGCGGATATCCCGGCGCCGTGCATCAGCGTGGTCGTGGTCGGGGATGCCGACGCGGCGGCGGCCGACGCGGCCGCCGAGCGCAT
>NZ_JAAGPL010000354.1:0-4442 GCF_017104785.1 Burkholderia sp. Ac-20353
TCGCGTGACGAATCTGGTTGCGCTGCGCACCGCCAGGGATTAATTAGTGAGAAGCCGGCCGCCCGCCCGCGGCCGCGCTCGTGACAAACCGGCCAGTCCGGCCGCCGCCCCGCGACCGGGGAGCACCGGAAACCGCCATCCGAAACCGAACCATGTACAACGTCGTCCTCGTCGCCCCCGAAATTCCGCCGAACACCGGCAACGTGATCCGCCTGTGCGCGAATACCGGTGCGCGGCTGCACCTGATCGAACCGCTCGGCTTTCCGCTCGACGACGCGAAGATGCGCCGCGCGGGCCTCGACTATCACGAATATGCGGACATGCGCTTGCATCCGGACTGGGACGCGTTCATCGCCGCCGAGTCGCCCGATCCCGCGCGGATGTTCGCGTTCACGACGCGCGGCTCGGGCCGCTTCCACGACCACGCATTCCTGCCGGGCGACTGGTTCGTGTTCGGCTCGGAAACGCGCGGCCTGCCCGCGCCGCTGCTCGAACGCTTCCCGAACGAACAGCGCGTGCGCCTGCCGATGCGGCCCGGCAACCGCAGCCTGAACCTGTCGAACACGGTCGCGGTGGTCGTGTTCGAGGCGTGGCGGCAGGCGGGCTTCGAAGGCGGCGCGTGACTGGCGGCTCGCGCAGAGACTAGCGGCGCGCGAGCCGCGCCTGGTACAGCTCGAGCATGTCCGGCGAAAAGCACGCGAACGTCACCTGCGTGAGGTTCGGCGCCTGCGGCAGCATCTCGACGACCGCCTCGATGGCGATGTCGACGGCCTGCTCGGCTGGATAGCGGTAGATTCCGCAGCTGATTGCCGGGAACGCGATCGACGTACACGCGACCTCTTCGGCCAGCTCGATCGCGCGCCGGTAGCACGACGCGAGCAGCTCGGCTTCCCGCTGCCCGCCGCCATGCCACACCGGGCCGACCGCATGAATCACGTATTTCGCCGGCAACCCGTGGCCGCGCGTGAGTTTCGCGTCGCCGGTCTCGCAGCCGCCGAGCGTGCGGCATTCGGCGAGCAGGTCCGGGCCGGCCGCGCGATGAATCGCGCCGTCGACCCCGCCGCCGCCGAGCAGCGAGCCGTTTGCCGCGTTGACGATCGCATCGACCTCGAGCGTCGTGATGTCGACGACCTGCGCGTCGAGCGTGGTGGAACCGATCTGCAGCATGACGACCTCCGCGAACGAAGGAGATGATTCAAGCGTAGTGCGCTTTGCGCGGCCACGCGACCGCGCCCGCTATTCCGACCACTTCTCCGACCACTACTCCGCGCGCGCGTCCCGGCGCAGCAGGCCGCTGACCGCGTCGCGTGGCGCGACGCCGTCGAACAGCACGCCGCATACCGCTTCGGTGATCGGCATCTCGAGCGCCTGCGCGCGCGCGATCGCGAGCACCGCCTGCGCGCAGCGCACGCCTTCGGCGACATGGCCGAGCGCGCCGAGGATGTCGTTCAGCGAACGGCCGGCCGCCAGCTGCAGGCCGACCGTGCGGTTGCGCGACAGGTCGCCCGTCGCGGTGAGGATCAGGTCGCCGAGGCCCGTGAGGCCCGTGAAGGTTTCCGCACGGCCGCCGAGCGCAACGCCGAGCCGCGACATTTCCGCGAGCCCGCGCGTGATCAGCGCGGCGCGTGCGTTGAGGCCGAGACCGAGACCGTCGGCAATGCCGGTCGCGATCGCCAGCACGTTCTTCACCGCGCCGCCGACCTCGACGCCGACCACGTCGTCGCCCGTATAGATCCGCATCGCGCCATGATGGAACGCCGCGAGCGTGCGTTCGCGGCATGCGGCCGACGCGCTCGCGACCGTCAGCGCGACCGGCAGCCCCTGGCCGACTTCGCGCGCGAAACTCGGCCCCGACAGCACGCCATTGCTGCGCTGTTCCGGCAGCTCGGCGGCGATTACCTGATGCGGCAGCAGATGCGTGTCGGCCTCGAAGCCCTTGCAGACCCAGACGATGTGCGCAGGCACGCAGCCCGCGTCGCGCATCGCGCGGCACAGCGCGCGCAGCCCGGCCACGGGCGCGCCGATCACGCACAGCGCGTCGTCCGCGGCGCCATGCGCGAGCGCCGCGGCGAGATCCGCGTCGTAGCGCAATGCGTCGGGCAATGCGATGCCGTCGAGATAGCGGGAATTTTCGTGCCGGGCCTGCAGCCCGGCGATGAGCGCGGCATCGCGCGCCCACAGAAGCGTATCGTGCCGCGCGGCCAGATGGCCCGCGAGCGCGGTGCCCCAGGCACCGGCGCCGAGAACGGCTACTTTCATACCCAGCACCGGTCCTTGCTCGTTCCTCAGTTCAGCGTCGAGCCGTTCGGCGCGCCGGCTGCACCCGCCTGCTGCTGGAGCTGCGCGAGACGCTGCTCGTACAGCGCCTGGAAGTTGATCTCGGCGAGGTGGATCGGCGGGAAGCCTGCGCGCGTGATCGCGTCGGCAATGTTCGAACGCAGGTACGGGAACAGGATCGTCGGGCAAGCGATGCCGACGAGCGGGTCGAGCTGTTCGTCAGGAATGTTACGAATGTCGAAAATTCCGGCCTGCTTCGCCTCGATCAGGAACGCGACCTTGTCCTTCACCTTCGCCGTCACGGTGCCCGACACGACGACTTCGAACACGCTTTCCGCGAGACGCTCGGCCTTGACGTCGACTTCGACTTCAACCGACGGCATGTCCTGCTCGAGGAAGATCGCCGGCGAATTCGGCTGCTCGAGCGACATATCCTTCAGGTAGACGCGCTGGATGTTGAAGAACGGTTGGTTTTCGACGTCGGACATGTTGATTCCCTAAAAGTGGTGACGGAGCGGCCGGCCCGGGCCGGCCGCTCCGGTTGATCCTGTGCGCGCGGCTGCGCAGCCGGCGGCCATTCTGCCCTAATCAGGCCGCTTGCAGAAGCGGCAGGAGGCCGCCTGCGCGGTCGAGCTTCGACAGATCGTCGTAGCCGCCGACATGCGTGTCGCCGATGTAAATCTGCGGCACCGTGCGGCGGCCCGTGCGCGACATCATTTCGTCGCGGCGCGACGGATCCTTGTCGATCAGCACCTTCTCGATCTGCTCGACGCCGCGCAGCTTCAGGAGCCGCTCGGCCTGGATGCAATACGGGCACACCTGGGTGCTGTACATGACCACTTTATTCACTTCGCCACTCCTTGTTTGACGACCGGCATCCCGGCCTGCTGCCACGCGGCGACGCCGCCTTCGAGCACGTGCACCTCGGCATAGCCCGCCGCCTCGACCGCGCGCGCCGCCTTCTGCGACTGCTGGCCGTTCTGGCACACGAGCAGCACCGGGGTGCTCTTGTTCTTCGCGACCTGCGCGATCTTCGCGCCGATCTCGCCGGCTTCGACCTGACGCGCCGACGGCAGGTGGCCGGCGGCAAACTCGGACGCGGGCCGCACGTCGATCACGACCGCGTTGCGGCGATTGATGAGCTGGGTCGCCTCTGCGGCCGACAGGCCGCCGCGGCCGCGGCGCAGCGCGGGCCAGGCCAGCAGGCCGCCGGACACCAGCAGGATCGCGATGAGGGCCAGGTTCGTGTAATCGGTAAAGAACGTCACGGAAATCCGCCGGAAAAAGAGAAATCGGAAAAGGACAATCCGGCCATTATAAAATAACCGACTTGCGCGGGCGTGACGCCCGGCGCACCGCTTCCTTCACTACCGACCGCAAGCACCTATGTACAAGCTCGTCCTCATCCGCCACGGCGAATCGACGTGGAACAAGGAAAACCGCTTCACCGGCTGGGTCGACGTCGACCTGACCGAGCAAGGCCGCAACGAGGCCTACCAGGCCGGCGAACTGCTCAAGGAAGCCGGCTACACGTTCGACATCGCGTACACGTCCGTGCTCAAGCGCGCGATCCGCACGCTGTGGCACGTGCAGGACCGGATGGATCAGATGTACCTGCCCGTCGTGCACTCGTGGCGCCTGAACGAGCGCCACTACGGCGCGCTGTCCGGCCTGAACAAGGCGGAAACGGCCGCGAAGTTCGGCGACGAGCAGGTGCTCGTGTGGCGCCGCAGCTACGACACGCCGCCGCCCGCGCTCGACGCGACCGACGAACGCGCGCCGTACGGCGACCCGCGCTACGCGAAGGTGCCGCGCGAGCAGCTGCCGCTCACCGAATGCCTGAAGGACACGGTCGCGCGCGTGCTGCCGCTGTGGAACGAGTCGATCGCGCCCGCGGTCAAGGCCGGCAAGCAGGTGCTGATCGCCGCGCACGGCAACTCGCTGCGCGCGCTGATCAAGTACCTCGACGGGATCTCCGACAGCGACATCGTCGGGCTGAACATCCCGAACGGCGTGCCGCTCGTGTATGAACTCGACGAAAACCTGAAGCCGATCCAGCACTACTACCTCGGCGACCAGGACGCGATCGCGAAGGCGCAGGCCGCCGTCGCTAAGCAAGGCAAGGCGGGCTGATCCCGCCCCGCCCTGCCGCGCCGGCCCCGCGC
>NZ_JAAGPL010000355.1:0-4575 GCF_017104785.1 Burkholderia sp. Ac-20353
CCGAGCGTGCCGGACACCCAGACGTCGTCGCCGTCGCGCGCGGCATCGCGCCGCAGCGCGGCGTCGGGCGCGACTTCGCCGAATACGGTCACGCACAGGTTCAGCGGCCCGCTCGTCGTGTCGCCGCCGATCAGCTCGCAGCCGAAGCGCTCGGCGAGCGCGAACAGCCCGTCGCTGAAGGCGGCGAGCCAGTCCGCGTCGGCGCGCGGCAGCGCGCACGCGAGCGTGAACGCGCGCGGCTCGGCGCCCATCGCCGCGAGATCGGACAGGTTGACCGCGAGCGTCTTGTGACCGAGCGCGCCGGGCGCGACGTCCGGAAAGAAATGACGGCCTTCGACCAGCATGTCCGTCGAAATCGCAAGCAACTTCCCGGATCGTGGCGCGAACAGCGCGCAATCATCGCCGATCCCGAGCGTCGCGGCGCGCGCGCCCTGCGCCGCACGGCGCGCGAAGAAGCGGTCGATCAACGAAAACTCGGAGAGGGGAGAGGCTGACACGGCGGACGGACCCGAAGCGATTGAGTGAACGGCATTGTACGAGCCGAACGGCGGCGTTCCTGCACCGTTCAGTACAATTTTGTCGCAGCAGTTGCACCTGGATCGAAATTTTGGTGACTTCGAATGGCGCTACAATGCCGTCGAAGAGTCATTCTAATCCGCACGTCACGAGACACATGTCCACGCAAGCCTCCTCCAAAGCCAAGCTCCGCGAAGCGGCCCTCGACTATCACGAATTTCCGACTCCCGGCAAGGTCGCGATCGCGCCGACCAAGCAGATGATCAACCAGCGCGACCTGGCGCTCGCGTATTCGCCGGGCGTCGCGTTCGCGTGCGAGGAGATCGTCGAGAACCCGCTGAATGCCGCCCGCTTCACCGCGCGCAGCAACCTGGTCGGCGTCGTGACGAACGGCACCGCGGTGCTGGGCCTCGGCAACATCGGCCCGCTCGCGTCGAAGCCGGTGATGGAAGGCAAGGCTGTGCTGTTCAAGAAGTTCGCGGGCATCGACGTGTTCGACATCGAGCTGAACGAGTCCGATCCGCACAAGCTGGTCGACGTGATCGCCGCGCTCGAGCCGACCTTCGGCGGGATCAACCTCGAGGACATCAAGGCGCCGGACTGCTTCATCGTCGAGCGCGAAGCGCGCAAGCGGATGAAGATCCCGGTGTTCCACGACGACCAGCACGGCACCGCGATCGTCGTCGCGGCGGCCGTCACGAACGGCCTGAAGGTCGTCGGCAAGGACATCAAGAAGGTGAAGCTGGTCGCGTCGGGCGCCGGCGCCGCGGCGCTCGCGTGTCTCGACCTGCTCGTCGACATCGGCCTGCCGCTCGAGAACATCACGGTGACCGACCTGGCCGGCGTAGTCTACAAGGGCCGCACCGAGCTGATGGACCCGGACAAGGAACGCTTTGCGCGCGAAACCGAAGCGCGCACGCTCGCCGAGGTGATCGACGGCGCGGACATCTTCCTCGGCCTGTCGGCGGCCGGCGTGCTGAAGCAGGAGATGGTCAAGGGCATGGCGGAGCGTCCGCTGATCCTCGCGCTCGCGAACCCGACGCCGGAAATCCTGCCGGAACTCGCGCTCGAAGTGCGCCCGGACGCGATCCTGGCGACCGGCCGCACCGACTATCCGAACCAGGTCAACAACGTCCTGTGCTTCCCGTTCATCTTCCGCGGCGCGCTCGACGCCGGCGCGACGACGATCACGCGTGAAATGGAGATCGCCGCCGTCAACGCGATCGCCGGGCTCGCGCAGCAGGAGCAGAGCGACATCGTCGCGACCGCGTACGGGATCCAGGACCTGTCGTTCGGCCCCGAATACCTGATTCCGAAGCCGTTCGATCCGCGCCTGATCGTGAAGATCGCGCCGGCTGTCGCGCAAGCCGCGATGGACGGCGGCGTCGCGACGCGCCCGATCGAGGACATGGACGCGTACAAGCAGCACCTGCAGCAGTTCGTGTACCACAGCGGCACGACGATGAAGCCGATTTTCCAGCTCGCGCGCAGCGTGCCGGGCGAAAAGAAGCGCGTCGTGTTCGCGGAGGGCGAGGAAGAGCGTGTGTTGCGCGCCGTTCAGATCGTCGTCGACGAAAAACTCGCGAAACCGATCCTGATCGGCCGTCCGGCCGTGATCGAGCACCGTATCCAGCGCTATGGCCTGCGCCTGACGCCGGGCGTCGATTTCACGGTCGTCAACACCGAGCACGACGAGCGCTACCGCGAATTCTGGCAGGACTACGCGAAGATGATGGCGCGCAAGGGCATCAGCGAGCAGCTCGCGCGCGTCGAGATGCGCCGCCGCACGACGCTGATCGGCGCGATGCTGGTGAAGAAGGGCGAAGCGGACGGGATGATCTGCGGCACGATCAGCACGACGCACCGCCACCTGCACTTCATCGATCAGGTAATCGGCAAGCGCCCGGGCTGCAGCGTGTTCGCGGCGATGAACGGGCTCGTGCTGCCGGGCCGCCAGATATTCCTCGTCGACACACACGTGAATGTCGATCCGACCCCCGAGCAGCTCGCCGAGATCACGATCATGGCCGCGGAAGAAGTGCGCCGCTTCGGCATCGAGCCGAAGGTCGCGCTGCTGTCGCATTCGAATTTCGGCACGAGCAATGCGCCTTCGGCGAAGAAGATGCGCGATACGCTCGCGATCCTGCAGGAACGCGCACCGGAGCTGAAGGTCGACGGCGAGATGCACGGCGACGTCGCGCTCGACGCGGCGCTGCGCAAGGAAATCCTGCCGGCGTCGACGCTCGAAGGCGAAGCGAACCTGCTGGTCCTGCCGAACATCGACGCCGCGAACATCGCGTACAACCTGCTGAAGACGGCCGCGGGCAACAACATCGCGATCGGGCCGATCTTGCTCGGCGCCGCGCAGCCCGTGCACGTGCTGACCGAATCGGCGACCGTGCGCCGGATCGTCAACATGGCGGCGCTGCTGGTGGCCGACGTGAACGCGGCGCGGTAAGCGAATTTGTAAAAAATAGAAAAAAAGGCGTGCCCGCAACGGGCACGCCCTGGGTACTGCGCAAACGCGCTTCCCATAAGCAACGGCAGCATCTCGTAACAGCAGCATCTCTCCACTTCGGGTACTGAGCGTGGCAAGGAGGCAGAATCTTGCCCTTCGAGAGATGCCATGCGTATTTTATCTTATGAAAGATAAAAATTGCGCAAATTCGGTAAAAAATTCGCAAGCCGCGGCACCATGGTGCTTTCAATCCCCCAACCGGACATTGATTCGCGCGAACAATAGCGCTACGCTAACGCCTTCGTTGGTCGTCAACTACTTGATTTAACAGCGGGAACCCCGGTTTATGGCACGCAAGTGGCTCCGCAACGGCGCGCTCGCGTCCGTCTTCGCGATGATCGCGATGGGTATCGTCGGCTCGCCGACGGGCAGTCTGGTTTCCGCCGCTTACGCACGGGAGGCCGTTCAGGCCGACGTGGCCGCCGGCGGGTTCGACACGATCCCGACCGCCCGTCTCCCGCGCGAGGCCGTGACCACGCTCGGCCTGATCGCAGCCGGCGGTCCCTATCCGTATGAGAAAGACGGCGTCGTGTTCGGCAACCGCGAACGGATCCTGCCGAAGGCGAAGCGCGGCTACTACCATGAGTACACGGTACCGACCCCGCGCGCGCGCAATCGCGGCGCGCGCCGGATCGTCTGCGGCGGGCCGCCGCGCCAGGTCGACAACTGTTATTACACGGGCGACCATTACAACAGTTTCAAACGCATTGTTGAATGACTTCGGGAAGAACGGCATGAGCGACTCCATCTACACGCACGACGCGGCGTCGTCGGCGGATCTGATCGCGGCCGGCGACGGCAATCTGTTTCAGCGCGTGATTCAATTGCACGCGACGGCACAGGCTGGCGCCGCGCCGGCGCAGCAGGACGCTAGCCCCGGGCTTTCACCGAACGAGGAGCCTATGAGCCTTTTCATGACCGTGCGACCCAATCTCGTCCAGTCGATCCGTGCGTTCCGCGTGCAGGATCTCGCCGACGAAGCCGGTCGGCTCGGCCAGCATTTCCTGTATGCGTATTGCGGCGCCGCGCAGTCGAAGCAGGAAGTGATGGAGACGATCGCGACGTCGTTCCTGTTTCCGAAACACTTCGGCAAGAACTATGACGCGCTGTACGACTGCCTGACCGATCTCGTCGCGAAGGCAGGGGCCCAGCCCGGTTTCGTGATCGTGCTCGAAGGGCTGCCGATCGCGCAGAAGTTCGACAAGGAAGGCCGCGAGACGCTGCTCGACGTGTTCCGCGAGGCCGCGGAGTTCTGGTCCGAGCGCAAGGTCGCGTTCCGCGTGTTCTACTCGTTTGCCTGAGCGCCTTGACGGTCGTGTCGAAGCCCGCCGCCGAGCGGGTTTTTTTGCGGGTGCGCCGGATCCCGTCGATTCGGCCCGGCGACCCGGAACGCATCACATCACCAACCGCCCCAGCGCGCAGCGAGCGCGGCGAGCACCGCCGCGCCGGCGGTTTCGGTCCGCAGCACGCGCGGCCCGAGCGACAGCGCGATGAAGCCGCGCGCGCGCGCCGCCTGCTCCTCGTCGGGCGACAGCCCGCCT